>JBAYAV010000412.1:0-2926 GCA_041669565.1 Lentisphaeria bacterium | reverse complement strand
TCCCATTTCCCTGATTATATCTAGGATAACCGCTTCCGTAAAGGATTCGTTCCGCGCCGTATTTATGTGCCATATCGGCGATTCCTTCCGGGATCCAATAGCCGGCCGTGGTAAAATGAAAATTTTCGTACTGTTCAAACAGGGGGCGCACATATCGATCATTGCCCCATTTGCCACTATTGCCCGCAAAAATATAGATATTTTCAGGAAATTCGGCCAGAAAGTCGTAGAGTTTATCCCACTCTCCGGCGAAAGCGCTTAATAAAATCGGAATCTTCCGTTCAAGTGCGGCATCCATTATTTTGCCGATTACGATTCGGCGCGGCAGATAATGATGATCTATAGGAGACAAAGTCAGTGCTTTAATTCTATTTTTACTCATTTGATCAAAGAACACATCTGGTTCAGGCAGCTCATTACACGAATCCGGTAAAAGACACCAAACGCCAGCCAATCGATGGTCTGCATCCTCTTTCATATACTCTGCTGTTATTTTATTCGTGGAAAGAATTCCATTCTTAATATTATTATGCCGAACCAGCGCTTTTTCAACACCATAATAATCCATATCCGAAAATAATTCTTTTACATCCGGATATATTTTTATGGCATTGCCAACTCCACAATCCGCATCAAAAAACATTAAATCCTTCATTTTTCAACTCCTTAAAATTAATCATAAAACCCATACAAATTTCGAATTAACTTTCAAAAACAGAATCAAATTGCTGTTTAGAAGCATTAAAATCTAATTTTCTGGTAAAAGAACAAGCATCCTTCGCTCCATATTCACGGTCCATACCGCAGTCTTCCCACTCAACCGAAAGCGGCCCCGTATACGAAATTCTGTTCAGTGCCCGAATAATTGCCTCAAAATTCACCTGTCCATGCCCGGGGCTGCGAAAATCCCATCCGCGTTTTTCTTCACCAAAATTCAGATAAGACCCCAATATACCGTTTTCGCCATCAAGATTCATCGCCGCATCCTTTATATGACAGTGGTAAATCCGATCCGGGAAAGCCTTAATAAACTTAACGGGGTCTACCCCCTGCCAAATAAGATGGCTCGGGTCAAGATTAAAGCCAAATTCGGGCCGATGATCGATCGCATCAAGCGTCCTTGCTGCAGTATGTAAATCAAAGGCAATTTCACTCGGGTGCACTTCCAGCGCAAATTTAATACCATATTTTGCATATTCTTCCAGAATCGGATTAAATTGATCCGCAAAATACTGATAGCCTTTCTCAATATCATTCGGATCGACAGGCGGGAAGCTATAGATGAGATGCCAAATAGGTGAGCCCGTAAAACCAGTCACCACCTTTACGCCGAGATTTGCCGCGGCTTTAGCGCTGGCTTTCATCGAGCCGATTGCCCAGGCGCGTTTGCCCTCCGCATCACCCGCATACGCTGCCGGTGCAAAGGCGTCCGTACGACTATCGTTATTCAAATCACAAACAAGCTGCCCCGCAAAGTGGTTGCTAATCGCCCACAATTTTAAATCATACTGCGCAAGCTTTTCTAAAATAGAATCACAGTATTTTTGATTCTGGCTTGCTTTTTCGATATCGAGATATCCACCCAGAGTGCTTAATTCCAAACCATTATATCCACAATCTTTTGCCAACTGGCACAAGTTATCCAAAGGCATATCGCTGAATTGTGCCGTAAAAAGTGTTATCGGTCTTGACATTTTTTTCTCCATCCTTTTAGATTTTTTCTAATGCCATCCATGCTGCATTCTTATTCGAACTCTCAACGACTTTTTTTATAAAGTTCATTTCTCGAACACCATCTTCAACCGTTGGAAACGAGCTCTCATAGACCCTGTTTTCGAGTTTTGCCACAACCGCATCGGCAAAATCGGAATAAATATTCGCGAATGCTTCAAGAAATCCTTCTGGATGTCCAGCTGGCAGACGCGTATACTTATCCACGGAGCTATCCAGTTCTGCCCAACCTCTGCGCAAGACTTTCATGGCGGCATCATTTGTTTTATAAACCAAGTTTTCTGGTTCTTGCTGATTCCACTCCAAACAGCCCTCCGAACCATAAACTCTGAAATTAAAACGATTCTCTTCTCCGCAAGCGACTTCACTAACCTCAATCAGCCCCCTGGCGCCATTATCGAACCGCAAAAGAATTGTCGCATCATCATCCAGAACGCGGCCCTCCACGAACGTACTTAAATCAGCGGCCAACTCCTTAATTTTCAACCCGGTTGTAAATTCAATTAAGTGTGCGGCATGGGTTCCGATATCACTAACGCAGGCCGCGATTCCGGACTTTTCTGGAGTAATGCGCCACGTTGCCTGTTTTCCAGCATTCGGAGCCGCGAGCCACCCGAGGTCATATTCTGCAATAACTTTGCGAATCCTGCCGATTTTACCATCTGCCAGCATTTTTTCCATTTGGAGAATCATTGGATAGGCAGAATAGTTATGCATCAGCACAAAGAGCAATCCACTTTCTTGGACCTTTTTACGCAGAGCAATAGCTTCATCCAACGAAAAGGTCATCGGTTTTTCACAAACAACATGAAAGCCTTTCTCCAGTGCTGCCATTGCAATTTTAAAATGCATAAAATTAGGTGTTGTTATTGCCACAAAATCCATACGCTCACCAAGGGGAAGTTTCCGTTCTTTATCGAACATTTCTTCATAGGAAGCGTAGCATTTTTCTTCGGGGAGGAACAATCCTTCGGCCATTGATTTGCATTTCGCGAGGCTATTGCTAAAGGCTCCGCAAGTCAATTCTATCTTACCATCAAGTCGCGATGCCATTCGATGAACATTCCCGATAAAAGCTCCGGGACCACCACCCACCATTCCCATTCTTATTTTACGCTTCATAAAATTGCCTCATTCTTTTTATTTAAAATCACGACCCATTTTATTTATTCGAGTTCATGAACAAATAAAATGG
>JBAYAV010000411.1:0-2930 GCA_041669565.1 Lentisphaeria bacterium | reverse complement strand
TTTTATTATTATTAAGCAAAGAAAGATTAGGAAAATAAAATATGACTGTTGTAAAAGAGAAAGCGAAGAAAAAGGAAGCAATTGGCGATTGGAAACGCGAGCAAGGCTGGGACAAGTTAACGTTAAAAGAGGAGGCCATTCTTGAGCAGTATTGTCAGGATTATATTGCTTTTTTGAGCCATGCTAAGACGGAGCGCTTGGCGCATGACTTTTTCGCCGATTTGGCGGAAAAGCATGGCTTTAAGAATATTGCGGGCGTTGAGCCCAAGCAGCTAAAAGCCGGCGATAAGGTCTATCGCTCCTGCGCAGGCAAAACGATGATGTTGATAAAGGTAGGAAAACAGCCGATTAGCGCTGGTATGAATCTGGTGGGGGCGCATATCGATTCACCACGTCTTGATGCCAAGCCGTTTCCGCTTTATGAAGATAGCGAAATTGTGTTGGTGGATACGCATTATTATGGCGGAATTAAAAAATATCAGTGGGTGGCGATACCACTGGCAATTCATGGTGTCGTGATTCGCCAAGATGGTTCAACGGTCGATATTCATATTGGTGATGAACCATCTGATCCGATTTTTATGGTGACTGATTTGCTTCCGCATCTGGATGTTGAAGTTGGCAAAAAAACGATGGCCGAGGCCTTTAGTGGCGAAGATATGAATATGCTGTTCGGCAGTCGTCCCGTTGATAAAGCAAAAGATGATAAGAATTATAAAGCAAAAACAAAACTTCGGATTTTACAGCTATTAAAGGAAAGATATAATATTGTTGAAGAAGATTTTGCCAGTGCAGAATTGGAAATTGTACCTGCTGGGCAGGCGCGTGAAATGGGATTTGACCGTTCGATGATTGCCGGCTACGGGCAGGATGATCGCGTGTGCGCGTATGCTGCCGTTCGGGCTATCTTGGATGATGAGAGCATCCCGGAGCGCACGATGGTGAGCTTGGTTTGTGATAAAGAAGAAATCGGCTCGTTTGGTTCCACTGGAATGGATTCAAGCTTTTTGGAAAATACGATCGCCGAACTAATGGAAGTGACCACGGGGTATTCTGGTTTGGGATTGCGTCGTGCGCTGGAAAACAGTCGTATGATTTCTGCCGATGTGTGTGCACTGCATGATCCTGATTTTCCGAATGCAAGTTCGCCGAATAATATGTGCAAAGTTAATTGTGGAATCGGAATAACAAAGTATACCGGCGCCCGCGGGAAGTCCGGCGCTAGTGATGCAAATCCGGAATTTTTGGCTCAGCTACGTAAAATCTTTAATGACGCCAAAGTTATTTGGCAGGCCTGCGAGCTTGGCAAGGTTGATTGCGGCGGCGGCGGTACTATTTCACATTATATGGCACGCTACGGTATGGATGTTGTGGACTGCGGTGTGGGTTTGTGGTGCATGCATGCTCCGTGGGAAGGCGCTGGCAAATTGGATGTCTATATGGCTTATAAAGGCTATAAAGCTTTTCTTTCCCACTAAGATGTGCTTTGAAGCATCCTGTGAATGATGTTGTTTTATACGCTAATTTGGCTCTTGATAATAAAATATTATAAGGACTGAATTAGCGTTATTGTTTTAAATGGGGAAATATTGAATGTGTTGAAAATGATGGTGGATGTGGTGATTTAAGAAAGATATTGATATTTGCATCTTTTTATTATTGTTTTTTTGTAGGGATTCGCGAGACTTTTTTTGAACGAAAAAATAAAATAATTTATTTGTTAAAAAAATCTGATTTTGGCCTCGAAGAATAAGAAAAGTGATTATATTAAAGGGTCGTTTTTTTTTCTTTGATAGGAGTATTTTAATTATGGAAAAGCCAGGACGTTCAAGTTCGTCTCTATTTACATCTGAACACTCGAAAGATTCTTTAAAAAAGATTCAGGATGCTCAGCAAAAAGATAAGAAGCGTCGCCTAAAATTATTTAAGCGTGTTGGAATTCCTTTGTGTATATTAGGTGTTCTTTTGATTGCTTTTTTGTTAAGGGATCCCATAAGAAGCTTGTTTCAAAAAGATTATATTGTAAAAAAGTATTTTGATGAATATCAAGCGCAGAATAAAATTTCTGCCGATGTTCCGGAAGCTCCTGTGTCGAATGAATTTGGACGAGCGGGCAGTCCGTTGTGGGTTGAATTGAAAAATCCTGAAATGGCGCGTATAAATGATGGGCTTTTAGATGCCATTATGGATGCGGTCGACACGAAACCAAGTGAAATTTTCTATATCAATAAGAAATCGTCGTTGGAAAACAGTGTTGATGAAAGGGATCGTTATTTAAAAATCAATGATAAAGAAGAATATGAAGTTTTAAAGAATGGTGTAAAAACAAAAATCAAGTTGAGTCCTGATATGTCCGCAGAAGATTTGATCGCGGTACTGAATTTTGTTTATTTACAAGTTTACAGTTCGAATAGTCTGCATCCATTGCAATTGAAACTTTCGGATGAATTCATAAAAGAACAGAAAATGTTAAAAAAACGGTTTTTGCCTGTTTTTGTTACTTCGGAAAAGGACGTTCAAGACGATTCGCAAATTGTATTGCCTTTGCCTCATGCTGTTATTAAGAACGAAGCGATAAAAAATCCCTGATTTCAGGGCAAAAGGATTGTGTTTTGTGGAAAGCGTTCTTGGAATTGACGTGCTCTTTTCAAAAAAGATACTACTTATGGTATGTTTTTTGTTTCGCAAGAAAATATTCTGAATTATTATCCGAGCTATTTTGTAAAAAAAATATTTGAATTTATTCCTAAAATAGGATGGTTGCGATGTTGAAATTGTTTTTGGAAAATCGGATTGCTCTTATTTTATCGACTTTTATAGGAATTTTATTAAAGAATGTCTTTGTCATCAGTTGATCAATTTTTTGGTTCGGACTCTCCCTTAAAGCAAGCAGAACAGTTTGGTGGGCCGTCTTATGAGCCCCGGCCGCA
>JBAYAV010000410.1:0-2932 GCA_041669565.1 Lentisphaeria bacterium | reverse complement strand
TTTGTTGGCTGGTCTTTGTACCCGGGTGGTGCTGCTTACCGATGGCGACGAACGGGGTCAGGCTGCCGTGCCTAAGTTGGAGGGGGTGCTGAAGGCTGCGGGTTTCGACACGCTCGCTCTCGCTCTGCCTCCCGGCGAGGATCCCGATTCCTTGTTTCGTTCCCTTACCGGTCCCGGTCTCGTCACCCTGATCCGCTCCCTCTTGCTCCCCCCCGAAGGAAAGGCTGGTTCCTGCGAGGAAATATCGGAGTCGCTTGAGGGTGTGGTGTTGCCGGTTGCGGCGGAGATTGCGTTGCCGACTGCGGCGGAGCAGGAGGGGGAGGTGGTTTCGGATATCGACCGGTTGGTTGCTACGCTGCCATTCGTGTCGAGACCCGGGGAGAGGATGGCCGTCCTGATCCGGATTAATTGCCTGAAAGAAAAACTGGATACAGTTTCTACCGCACTGGGTCGCCCCCCGGCGGTGTTTTGAGTTAACCTATCACCCAACCTATCCCCCAACTTATCCCCCAACTTTACTTTTTCTTTGAATAGGGTTATTCTGAATCCTTGTGAGATGTTGATTTGGAAGTTTGAATTCTATTTTTCAAAAACTATTTGGGGATTGGTTAATTCTTCTACTAGTTTGTAAACTTGGGTGCATGGGTTATGTGTGGCGTATTGTTGATTTTCGAATTGTTGGTCCAATTTTTTTGCCCGTTGAATTGCTTGTTTCTGATCTCCATGTTTTTTTAAAAGATGAAACATTTCTGTACTGTTTTTCTTATAGCTAAAGGTGTCGTTCCCTTGATTGGTTTTTTTGTTGATTTCTGTTTCGAGGTACCGTTGGTAATCGTTCCGGGAAAGCGGACTATTCATGTATTGGAAATGGAGGATGTACCAGAGTTCGAAGGCTTCGTTTGACCAGGCGCATTTGATGTGGTTGGAAACTGCTTTTTTTATGGCGGCATTGAAATTGCGTGCCGGAAAATCATCTTTGTCGAACACAACCCACACGCTGTCTTTTTTACTTCTTTTGTTAAATTCAATGGCCGCATTTACTACGCCTAACGGATCGCGCCCTGTTCCCAAAGCTTGAATGTCGAGGGTGTAGGGAGGCAATTCTTTTTCAAATGCTTTAAAATAGTTGGGTTCGGTTGCTTCGCCTTCGCATACAATAAGAAAGTAAACCCGTTTTTCTTTCGAGTTTACTTTTCTACCGTTGCTGTTTTCTTTTCGTTCAAAGCGCTTTATCAGGGCATTGTCAATCTTTCGCTGAGTGGTCATGGTTAATTAGGTTGTTAAAGTTTCCGATAAATGGAATGGCGCCGTAGCGTCCGGCTATATAGTCTTTTTCGAAGCTTCGGTCGTTTCTTACCTTGCCTCCATCAGGTTCTTTAAATTCTACCAACGAATAAAGATCGGTTGCTTCTGTCCGGTCTTTTTCGGTAAACCAGATTTGGTCTCTCCGGAAGCAGTTACACCCCAGCAGATTGGTATCGTGGGTGGAAAATATCAGCTGTGCATTCTTTGGGTTGGTCTCCGGAGAATGGAATAATTCAATGATTTTATGAGTGAGCAGGGGATGAAGTTTGGCATCCAGCTCGTCGATAATAACGGGTATACCAAATTCTAGCCCGAATAAAAGGTAACCTGCCATATCGAAAATTTTGTTGGTTCCGGCCGATTCGTTTTCCCTGATTATAAAATTGACTTTCCCTATTATTTTTTCCCTTGCATTGTATTTGTTATGTGTGGTAATTGCTTTATCCTCATCCCTTTTTTCCTCTTCGGCAAGTTCAATGTCTGTAAATCCTAGCTGCATATCTTTGAAAAACTTTTTGGATATGTCTTCAAATTTATTCATAAAAAATGAAGTCATAATTGAATCTTTATTATGATCAATGCCGGACATTACACATATTTCAAAATTAAATAACATCATCAATTCTTTTGATAAAGGCCCGTTAAACTGGTCGCATACCGATATAAATAATCCATTGTCGCGGGTTTTGCTTTCCAACCCTTTGCCTTCTTTGAAATCCTCTGAGATAATTATCTCATTTTCCTGGCGAACGAAGAGCATGATCTCCTTTTTTGATTTTGCTTCGAAGGGCAATATATATAACCACTCGGAATGGATTCTTTTGTCGTCTAATTCGAATCCATATCTGAACCGATTATTGCCAGCAATAAACAATAATTCAAAATAGGCGGGTTTATGGCTGGATTCCTCATCAAGCAGAAAGGGCTTGGCATTCAGTGTATCTGTAGAGTTTAACCTGGCAGAATTTTTTAGCGTGTCGAGCATGAATTTGAGCGCTTTGATTAGGTTGCTTTTTCCGCTGGCATTGGCTCCGTAGATAACGGCTGATTTTAGCAATTTATATTTCCCTGTTTGTATAACATTTTCCGGGTATTCCTTTATTTTGGCAGCCTCCATACTGAGTGTTTTCTTTTCCCTGAAAGATAAAAAATTGCCTGTTGTAAATTCTAGTAGAAACATGGTGTTGTTGTTTAGTTGAGACTATTTCTCATTTACACTGGCAAATATAGTGTTTTATTACATGTATTACTGTAATATATGTGAATAATTCACTCAATTATTGATTTGTGATGTTTGTTGCCGATTTTCAACCATCTACAAATATAGTTTAATATCTTTTTTTCCTTAGTATCAAATTAATATATTCTTTTTTCTTGATAAAAAAGAATCAAAAAATCAAGACTGCGCCTGCGCGAGCTAAAACCCCTTCTCTCCGGCTGAACGGAAATGAACTCGCTTCGCTCAAACAGATTTCCGTTTTAATCGCCTTCGTGCAGGGGTTTCTTAACGCTCGCTCCGACGAGGTCGGGTCCTCTTTCGCGGCTCGCCGCCCCCTTCTTTACTTTATCTTACCCTTGATGAAAGGTGGCCTTTTCGTCTTGTTAATAAAATCGCATTTTTATGATT
>JBAYAV010000409.1:0-2942 GCA_041669565.1 Lentisphaeria bacterium | reverse complement strand
TGTTTTTGGAGGGCATCTGTTGGCGTTCGAAAAGGCGCATGTTCTTCAAAAGCGCGGGTATTTTTTGCTTTGGGGTTGTTTTTATTGCTGTTTTAATCTATTTTCGTTATTCGTCTGGAAAAGTCCGTCCTTTTAATAGCAGAAGTATAAGGATGCTTTATATTTAAAACCAAGCGAAAAGGTCTTTGCAAAAAGTGATTTACGGTCTTTTTTTTTGAGATCTATAAAGAGAATAACAAGAGAGAATTTATGGCATCAGATAACGAAAAACATCCTATTGATATTGCCAAAAATAAGAAGGCGTGGCATGATTATGCTGTTTTGGAGCAGTTTGAAGCCGGCATTGCGTTAACTGGAACGGAAGTAAAGTCCTGTCGCAATGCTGGGATGTCTTTGTCTGAATCCTATGCGCAGGTTGTAGAAGGCGAGTTGCTGTTGCTGGGGGCTAATATCGCCGGATATTCCCAGGGAAATCGCAATAATCATAATCCGAAGCGTGCTCGCAAGCTCTTAATGCATCATCGGGAAATCTTTCGCTTAAAAAAAAGCATCGAAGCCAAGGGATTGACTTTAGTGCCATTATTTGCATATTTTAACAAACGCGGATTGGTAAAGATTTCACTAGGGCTTTGCCGTGGTAAAAATGTGCATGACAAACGTGAAGTTTTAAAGGAAAAAGCGGATACTCGTGAAATTCGCCGTATGACAGGAAAGTACTAAAATAAATTTATGAAAGTGTCCGATTTTGATTTTAATTTGCCGCGCGAATTGATCGCTCAGCATCCAGCGGAGCATCGTGAGTTATCCCATATGATGGTTTTACCGCGTGTAAGCGGCGATTGCCATATCGAAAAATTTCAGAATTTTAAAAATTATCTGGAGCCTGGCGATTGTCTTATTTTGAATAATACGCGGGTGCTGTCGGCTCGTTTATGGGGGCATCGTGATGGTTCTGGTGGGCGTGTGCAGGCCTTTTTGCAGGAGCCGATTCATGACAAAGTTTGGAAGGCAATGCTTCGACCCGGCAGAAGACTGTTGCCAGGATCCAAAGTGTTACTGAATAAGAATGATAATTATTTTAAGGTGGTTGAGCATTTACCGGATGGCTGTTTTGCTATTGAATTTTTTGGGCCGGATGGCGTTTATGATGTTATGGAACACTATGGCTGTATTCCTCTTCCGCCCTATATAGATCGGGAGCCGGAAGAAGCCGATAAAGAACGCTATCAGACCGTTTATGCCCAAGTACCCGGCGCGGTTGCTGCACCAACTGCCGGGCTGCATTTTACGCCGGAAATATTGAAAGAAATTGAGGCCAGCGGCGTTACGCTGGTGCGTATTACTCTGCATGTGGGAGCGGGTACTTTCAAGCCTGTGAAGGTGGAAAATGTGGAAGATCATCATATGCATGAAGAAAAGTACTGGCTAACCGAAGAGAGTGCTGATATTATTAATAATACCCACGCTGCTGGGCATCGGGTCTTTTGTGTGGGTACGACGACCGTCCGTGTTTTGGAAACCTGCGCGGATCCAAAAACTCGAAAAGTTGTTGCCGGTTCTGGAAAGACTTCTATTTTTCTCTATCCACCTAAAAAACCTGTCATTGTAGATGGCCTACTCACTAATTTTCATTTGCCAAAATCAACACTGCTGATGCTTGTCTGCACTTTCGCAGAACATGATCGCGTGATGAACGCCTACCAAAAGGCCGTGGAACATCAAATGCATTTCTTTAGCTATGGCGATTGCATGCTGTTGTTGCCTCAGGATGAGGAATAATGAGTTCTGTAAATCAACTCTGGCCGGAGGATGTCTTCCAGTCCTATTTGTCGGGTGTCGAAAAAACAGTGCGTGAAATTTTATTGACAGCGCCGTCTTGCCATGACTGGGATCATACTCTGCGTGTGTATAAGATGGCGCATCAAATCGCGGTGTGCGAAAAGGCAAATAGCCAAATTGTGGATTTAGCCGCACTGTTGCACGATATTGGGCGGGTGCAGGAATTAGCGGATCGCGGCAAGACTTGCCATGCTCTTCTTGGTGCAGCAATGGTGCCGGAATTACTGGAAAACGCCGGTGTTCATGATAAAAATATAATTGCGCAGATAGCCGCATGTGTACGAACGCATCGTTTTCGGAAGCGGGGGCTGGAAGAGCCGGCGACTTTAGAAGCGCAGGTTTTATTTGATGCGGATAAGTTGGACAGTCTTGGAGCTATTGGGCTCGCGCGGTCGTTCCATTTTGCGGGGCATGTGGGAGCGCGAGTGCATAATACGGAGGCGGAAGCATTGGCTTCGGAGAGTTATAGCCGTGAAGATACTGCGTATCGGGAGTATCTGGTGAAGTTGCGTTATATTCCAAGCCGGATGTTTACGGTCACTGGTCGGGAGTTTGCTCAGAAGCGCTTGGTGTATATGATTGATTTTTTTAAAGAATTAGAATCTGAAATATCGCTATAATTTATTTCCTGAGTTAAAAAGAGACGCACATCAGTGCGTCGTTTTTGATTTCAACCATCCGCTGTTTTGGCGACGTACGTATATAAAAATCAGCGGTCGTGCAAGAACGGGCGGAAAATATTCCGCCCCTACATCACGTTTCTATTTGCCCCGACAACGGGCGGAACATTCGTCCCTACAATTTTAATCGATTTGATTGTGATTCAGACGATTTTAATTTTTCTGTAAAAGACGTACGTATATAAAAATCAGCGGTCGTGCAAGAACGGGCGGAAAATATTCCGTCTACACACGCCTTCCAACATCACCCTGTTTCTCTTCGTTTTGATTGTATTGTCTTTTTCCGTTCCCTTTTTTTAAAAATATTTTATAACAGAAAACGAAAGTGAGCAATAATAATTATGCCCATCAAAAAACAAAAAAAGCTTATTTCCCCTATAAGGTCTGAACAGTATCCATTATAATGAATGCACTATAAGTTAT
>JBAYAV010000408.1:0-2947 GCA_041669565.1 Lentisphaeria bacterium | reverse complement strand
CAATTTTACGGGTAATTAATCATTAAAACGCCACAATATGGGACAATGACAAGGATCTTCGGTGCAAGGAAGTCTGAATTTTTATTAAGATGCTACCTTACGCCTTTTTAATTTTTTGTTTTATTAAAAAACAAAAATAATTAGATTTTACAACTAAATTTTTAGTTTTTCTATAACAATCAGTATCTTTTTTTATAATAAATGATTTGTTCTTTCTCAAAAAGGGGGGGGCGTTCCGCCACTATTTAATATACTGGAGAGATGTTTATTCCTTAGAAAATTATGGGGCTTGGGGCAGTGCTTCCGCAAAAGACTTTGAGTTGAAAAACCTAAAAATATTATCCTTAACCTATTAATTTGAGTGAAGTTTTTCAAATCAATAAAATTAGTTAAGTAAGCTTGACATATTATGTTTTTCCTATATATTGAAAGAAATGCAATATTAAAAGAGATTAGAAAAAAAAGATAGTCATGAATCTAGCCCAAAAAACAATTATAAATCAAGGAAAAAGCGCGCATGATGTACTACGGCTCTTGTTTGAGAAAAGCGCGCAGCGTCAGGGTGATATTGCGAAGTATTTGCATATAACAAAATCTGCGAGCAATCAGCATTTCAAAAAATTAAAGGATGAAGGTTATATCAAAACTGTTAAAAAGCAGTTGAATAAGCATGGTCGTCCATCGATATTTTGGGATATTTGTGCTGATGGAAATTATTTTATGGGTATTTTAATTAATTTGGAGGTTATATCATTAACGCTCATAGATTTTTCTGGAAAGAAGATAAAAGAGTGTTCATTTTCTTTAAAAGACAAAACTGATCAGGAAGAATTTTTGAAGAAGTTTGATAAGAGCATCTACAAAATAAGTTCTTTTGTCTATTTGTCTAGTGGGCGGATTCTTCAGGGTTTTATTGGAATTCCCGGAACAATTAAGAGTGATGGAACGATTATTAATGTTCCGTATCTTCCAGCTTTGAATGGCCTTAATTTGGAAAAAGAAATTGAGGCTCGTTTTGGGTTAAATTTTTATGCTGATGGTAAGCAATATATTGGAATGCAAGCAGAGAAAGAATATCTGCGAACGGATTCGACAACATTGATTTTAGAATGGGGAAATGGCGTTGGTGGAAATATCGTTTGTAATTATCAAATTTTAAACTGGGCGTCTGTTTCAACAAAACATAATCGTGGTCTTTGGAATATTGGTCATATTCCGATTGTAAAAGGAGGAAATCCCTGTTATTGTGGCCGCAATGGCTGCTTGGAAGCTTATGTCAGTGGTGCTGCGTTGTTAAAAGCTCATCCTGAATGGCGCTGCAACGATTTACATCAACTCATTGGTCGCGCGGTGACAGGTGATAAAGTGTATCTCGAACCAATTGGTGAGGCAGCTAAGACGCTTGCAAAGTCTTTGTATTGGCTTTTTGAGTTATTTGGGATCGATTCTATGATACTGGAAGGTGCTTTTATTCCGGTATTTCCTTTCGTTGAGGATTCTTTTCGAAGTGGTTTAGAAGTGATGTGGTCACATAAAAAGGCGTCCGAATTTGAAATTAACATCTCGGATCATTCTGTAGAAAAGATTAAGATGGGCAGTGCTCTTGTGGCTCGACATTTTTATTTTAATTCAGAGAAAATGCGAAAAAGTCGTGGGGTATATCATTCCCCATATTTTGTAAAAGGAAGCGAAGATGACGCTTCAATTTAGATGAAACTATTTTGAACAAAAAATTTAACAACGAAATGCTTCATGATGTTAAAATTGAACAATACCCAAAATGAAATTTGGTATGTTGTGATAGCCCCTATTCACGGATTTAAGAATTCAAAAAATCTTAAAAAGGAGAACAAATGAGTTGTGAGCCATTAGTATCAGGAGTGACATTTAATTTTGGAAAATCAATTTTTATTAATTCCAATTATAGTTATACCATAAATAAGGAAGACTGGATTCAACAGTTTGATTCTTTGCAGAATATCGGCTGTGATTTATTATTTGTGATCGAGGGGATAAACCAATGTATGGCGCGAACCGCGGTTGTGGATGATGATCTTCTCGAGTTTGTTTTTTCTGAATGTGATAAACGCAACATGGAAATGATTATTTCTACTGGTCATTCGAGTGAATGGTGCAACGATTATAATGTCGCCAGGGAAACGGCATTTGTATCATCATCCATCGAAGAAATTTTTAGGCGTTATGGTTCACATCCTTCATTTAAAGGGTGGTATCTTCCTTATGAATTATTCATACGACGTGGAAAAGACATCAATATAATTTCTGAATTATTTCGTTCGCTGGTACAATTATGCAAAAAAAAATCGCCCGATTTACCCGTATCCATTTCGCCATTTTTTATGCCGGATGCACCCGGTAATGGAAAAGATTTTAGAAATGTTGAGCCCTCAGAATGCGTTGAATTTTGGTCGAACTTGCTTTCATACTCTAAAATTGATATCTTAGCTTTGCAAGATAACGGCGGGCAGCATCTTTCCTGTTTCAGAAACAACGATACGAAACCCTTTATCGACGCATTCGCAACAGCTTGCCGGAATACTAAAACCAGATTTTGGGGAAACGTAGAGATGGGGGAATTTCCAGTAAGTAGCATTGCCGATTTCAAAACTCGTTATGGCGAAAATGGTGATGTCAATGATCCTCATTTTTCGGATGACTGGCGTGCAGTACCAATTGATCAGATGGCGCGAAAATTAAAATTAATGTCACAATTTTCTGAACGTAATATCTCCTGGGGATATAATGAATTTTACCGCTCAACTCTAGCGGGAGTTTACAAGTTATAAAAAAGTTAGTAATTTAAATACTTTACTATTAACATTTTGTAAAGTATTTAAGCGATTACCTAACTTATTTGGCTCTTCGGACTATTTAATGGGTGGATTTTCTAGGGAAACATGCTGTTTTGTCGCTCTTTTTTGGCTCT
>JBAYAV010000407.1:0-2951 GCA_041669565.1 Lentisphaeria bacterium | reverse complement strand
TTTTCAAGGCTGATGTTAAGCTTCCGTTTTTTATGATGTATATTTACAATGTTCATGTTATAGCATAAATTATGTTTTTTCTAGTAAAATATTAAACTTGTGTTATTTCCGTCCAGGCACTATCTATTATTAATTTTTATTTCTGCTTCAATCAAAAGATTTTGAATCGCACCTGTTGCAATAATTATATTATTTTCAACCATTGTTTTGCAACCCTGTGAATTTTTCAGGATTAAAGTATTGTTTTCTTCCGGCAATCTTATATGAAAATAAATTTTATTTAACTTTCTGTTTTCATAGGCCTTAAAATTTATACTTATTTTATTTAAGTTCCGCTCAATAGAATAATCGATTTCTCCAAAATGTGTACATGCGCCCTTAACGCCAATCGTATTACCGCTTTTAAGCCAGTCTCTAGAAGTTCCGGATGCCAAGTGCAATACATCCTTTCGCTCTACTACGAGGGCATCACGCAAATATCTGCATACTGCAACGGGCGTCCAAAGATGCTGTAAATCACCCGACGTTTCTTTTGTACCTGCTTCTGCTCCACGTTCCTCGCACCAAGTAACAAGCGGAGAAGCATGATTTAGAGAAGAATAAAAATAGTCATTTGCTTTATCGCCATGTCCCATCGCCAAATGAGCCATCGCCAAATTATCTAATGTCATTGCGACCCATGCGCCGTTTTTCATCCAGCCTGTACCAAGAGGTTGACCATATTTACTTATATTTTTTTCAAAATATTTTAATGTCCCAATAATCAATTCATCATCGGCCTCTAAAAAACCGAAAGTATATGCATATAATGAGCCATAGGTGCTTCCGCCCGTGTAACCCGCAGTTCCGGGAATCCTCTTATATCCATCTTCACAAACAGCATTCTCTCTCATTGATTTTATTAAATTGTTCTTTGCATCAATTATAATTTCAGACAGCTGTTTTATATCTTCCTTTTTATTGAGAATCTTTGCTGCTTCAAGCGTACAGATATCACCATCAATCGTATGACAATTATGTGGATAAAAGACACCAAAATAATCCGAATGATTCATCAAGCCACAATCGCCCATCCCTCTTGGCATCAAACCATAAAACGGAGATTTGATATCCTTTTTGCTTTTTTCTCTCATTTCATAATTCCATAATGTTGATTTCTTCATTCTTGGATATATTTTTTCTAAAAAAGCAAGATCTCCTGTTAGCTTATAATGCTCTAATGCCATTTTAGCCTTACAACCACTGGCAATCCATACAGACCGTTCCCAGCCTTTTGATGATGCCCAGCATCCAGATTCATCCTGTGCATCAAGATGTACCCATAAACCTTTTTCGGCTTCTTCTTTCAGACCTACCTGATCGAAAAGCATATTGGCAATACAAGGTTCTGCTGGATTTATTGACCGATATACTTCTGTTCCGCAAGATATCCCTACATAACCAAATTTTAGGTTTTCTCTCATAACAAATAGATCAAAAAGACAGCTTTTATACGCTTCTACAACCTCCTTATCAGGAACAATGAATTTCGTACTACGATTATATATATCCTCATATTCTGCAATGGCTTTTTTCATTAATTCATTAAAATTTATTTTTGATATCTGCTCAATATCTGCTTCTAATTTTTCATAAGTTCTAATAATAAAAGCCTCTTTTGTACTATTACTATCAAGATTTATTACACCCATAATGGTTTTTGCCAAATTTCCCTCTGCATTTATGGAATTTGACATCGGGACCTTGATTTCATTATTTGTATTTTCTCCAATATTTATCGGATATTCGTCTGCACCAACAGAAATCGCTAAAAGTTTATCAGCTCTTTCACCCATCATTGCCAAAAGCACATTGGAATTTTCGCCATTAACCCAAGCAGGATTGCTTATTATCCATCCGGTAATACTTTCCAAAGTAAATACTATATTATGAGTTTTAGAATCAAGATTTTTCACTTTAAGCTTTATGACATCACCGATTTCCGTTGCGATACCTTCAAAACAATAATTTATTCCAACGGCTTCACCCTCAATAATAAAACTTGGTATGCCGCCCTTGATCCTATGCCAGTTTGAAAATGAAATCTTCTGACCATCAATATAAAGTTTTAAAACGGCTTGCCAATTGATTTTCGGAGCTTGCCAACTTGTTGGATAATAATGAATCAAAGAGTCATAACTCCATTTAAGGCTTATTGCTTCTGTATCTAAATCCACCAAAGTTTTATGTCCGCTGGTGGGTCTTGCTAAAGTTATTCTGTGGGGTGCCGCAAAAGAATTAGCATAATCAATTTTTTTATTAAGATTCATAAATTTTTGCTTTTAATCCTGTTCATTTATTTCAATGAACATCGATATTTGGAAGCTGTCCTACATATTACATTAAAATTAATACTATTATCTTTCTCCTGAATCCGTGAAGTAGAAATTGCTTCGTCCTTTTCACGGATTCAGGCATTAAATATCATTTATAGCGAGTTAAATCAACTCCCTTATTTTGTCGTAGATCCTTTGTGCAATGAATTTCATACCCTTATCTCCGGGGTGCGCCGCCACGCCTTTATGCTTGAATAACCCCAAAGCCTTCATTTCGGATCGATCCCCTAGATCACCGAGTTCTATTAAAGAATTATTTGTTTTTCCCACAGCCATACGTATTGCCTCGTCAACATTACTCTTTTGCCAAAAACAAGTCGTATAGATTACAGGAGCGTTTTTTTGATTTACATAACGGATTAAATTTTCAATTTTTTCTGCCAGGAGTTCTTTCTCTGCAGACCTATTTATATTTTCGCCGAGCATGAAAATGATGACATCGGCATTAAATTCTTTAATCTGTCGGAATTCATCCAAATTGTAATTTTCAAAATCAATTTCCCATTCAGCCGCCTGTTTTATCATCATAAAATATGATTTTTTATCTTCGTCAAGATATTTCGCCAACAAATGCAC
>JBAYAV010000406.1:0-2952 GCA_041669565.1 Lentisphaeria bacterium | reverse complement strand
TTCAAGGTCTTTTGCCAGCGTTCTTTCATATTCTGACTCTTTAACAGAAGTTCATCCGAGGAAGCCCATTCATAACGCGAGTATAATTTTCCGTCTGGATGAAGTTTACCAAGCACGACCCAATTACAATTCAAGGCCTTCATAATAACTTTGGACATATAGTTAAACTTTTCATTCGTGGGAATATCATTGCGAACCACAATGGAAGATAGTTTCTTGTTTAACTTTTCATGCATAAGCAAGTAATTAGATTTTGTAATATCAAACGCCGCTCCCATAATCAGATGGTGATTATTGGTGTCGATATAACTTTTCAAAATCATCAAAAAATACTTTCTTACACCTTTTTTATTGGTGGCCTCCTGCTCATAATGAATCGCTTTTAAGCTATCGAGTGCTTCTAAGTCTTTGCGGTGAGCCCTTTCATAATCATCCATGCTATCCGCAAAATCCCGATCCGTTTTTCCAATTATTTCTTTTTCAGTCAGGCCTAAAAGAACACCAAACTGCGCATTACAAAATTTGTATTTAAAAGAATCATCCGCATCCTTTACAAAAAAAGAAAAGGGCAAAAAACCAACAATAAAATTATTCAGCCTGTTTTGTTTCTGATACTTCAAAAAGGCCGCCTTAACATCCGAAATATCCTGAACAACACCAGATAAGATAACTTCTTGCTTCTCGTTCTTTTCACGCTTACACGAAAAATGATAGTATCGAATACTGTTGTCCTCTGCCATACGATAACTGATTGAAAAAATCGATAACTTCCCATCTATTACCTCTTGGCGCTTTTCTTCTATTTTAATTTGATCTTCCGCAACGACCCATTTTCGATAATCCATAAGATGACCATCACGAATTGGCAATAACGTCGATAATAACCGCGAGCCTGTGATCTCTTTTGTCACGATGTTATACCGAAAAATCGCTGATTTTGTTAAATTCGCACCAGACTCCAGCTGCTCATACGCCGTCGCTAAATCTTCACGATGCTTCTGCAGTATTTCATTCTCATACGCAAAACAAACAACAGCCTCTTTCCCTAAAAATCGCTTCGGAACACTGACAAACGAAACGGCATACTTCTGCCCATGCTGATTATAATCAATGATCTTCGACTTCTTATTCTTAAAAACTTCCTGAATACAAGAACTGAAACAATGATAATCAATATCTCCAATCGTATCCATATTCGACTCTACGCCCTTCGCTACTAACCCAGAAGAACTTAAAAATAAAATCGTGTTACTGCGATCGACGACCCACATCCGACCCGGAAAAAGAGACAATAACTTCTGCCCTGATTTAAAACGCCGATACATGATATACTGATAAAAAACAACAACCACTAACAATAAAAGAAAACAACAAAAAAACGCAATAAGATAACAATGCTCTTTCAAAAAGAAAAAATCGCGATTTAAAACACGACTATCCGACGGCAATTTTGACAAATCAAGACCATAATCCATAAACACCTGGGCATCATATACCGGCGTTATCACCCCAATCCCTATTGGTAATTTTTCGGCATGCCCCCCATTTTCAATCACTTCACTTACCAAACGCAACACCTCACGCCCATGAATTTTCGGGCACGTAAAAACACCCCCCATGGCACCATGTCCAAAAAAGCCAGGCCCACACGCGATATAGGGCCTTTTACAAACATTCTGCAAACGATCCATAAATTTTCGTAACTGATACCGAGACCCATTTTTAAAATCGCGCCATTCTGAAACAAGCACCAGAGTTTCTTTGGGCGAATTAGCAATATCAACCAAGATAGAATTCAGGGACTCTTTTTCTGTATCCCGAAACATAAATTTGATATTTTTTAATTCTTTCACTCGGCCATATTTTTTGACTCGATTCTCGATTTCCTTCTTGCGATCCAAAGAGTCCGCAAGAACAACGATATTTTTTGTATCCGGATATAATTTTATCCCAATTTTCATTGCGGTAATGGGGGCTTCTTTTTTTAGAATTCCAGTTAGATTCGGATGTTCTTTTTTCAAGTCCTGCGGAGTCTTTCCATCCCCACAAATAATAATAGGAACCGAAGCAGGGACTTCTTGAATGTGTTTCTTTAATAAATGGATGATCGGCGCTTCAATCGCAATAATCATATTGTATTTTCCAGCAGCCACACTCTTTAAATATTGCATTAAATATTTTTCAGGAATCACAGAATCATGCAACCGCAGCATATCACAATTAACAAGCGTCACTTCTTTTACAAAAGATAAATCGTGGCACCCCTCTTGTATTACCTGGTTTATTTTTTCCGTCCACAAAAAAGAAGAATGGTAAGAAGATAATATCAAAATATTATAATCTTTTAATTTCATACGATCTTGATCTGACGCAAATAACGAAAGCGAGAATACACCAATAAAAATAACACACAAAAAAAGTCGATTCATCTTATATCCCATTAAGATCTTTTTTATACAAAAAAAAGGAATCCCTATTTTAGCAAAAAAAAGGAATTCTTGTTTTAGCAAAAATTTATATATAACTATTTCATAAGAAAATAGATAATATAATATTTCAAATCTTAAAAGTTCTTTTTTCCCTTTAAAAAATCCATAAAGATCAACAAAGGAAAGAATCGTTAAAATCTCAGTGAAAAAAACGACGATTTTTAACAGGTCATTTTACGAAACGGACGTGCGTAGGAAGCTCGAATATCACATTTCTTTTGGTCCAATTTTTTCAACCTATTTCAATATCTAGTGGCGGAACGAAAACCCCCTTTTTGAGAAAGAACAAATCATTTATCATAAAAAAAGATACTGATTGTTATAGAAAAACTAAAAATTTGTTAATGTGCGAAATTTGGTGATGAACACTTGTAGTTGCCAACAGAAATCACTACGTCTCCAATGACATTCATTCGCTCTATCCACTCTTTTTCCCATTCGTTTGCATTGGCAAAACGCTTGA
>JBAYAV010000405.1:0-2962 GCA_041669565.1 Lentisphaeria bacterium | reverse complement strand
TTAGTTTATTTTTCGACACGAATCTCGCTCTATGAATTTCGGGCTTATGATTGTTTTTCGGATCGGCAGATCCGGAGAAGCAATTCGTGATAAAAGCATGGTTGTAATTTTGTCGGCCATTTCATTGAAACAATGATCGTATGTTGTAAGGGGCGAAGAGAACAGAATGGCTTCATCAATGTTATCGAAGCCGATCAGAGAAATATCCCGGGGAATAAGCAGTCCATTTTTTTCTGCAACATAACGGAAACAAATTGCCGCGGTATCATTTAATGCACAGACCGCTTTCGGTATATCTGCAGGGCTTTTGTGATTGAAATATTCTTTTGCCGCCATGATGATTTGCTTTTGACTGCTATCTGCCGGCATTGGAATGACTGAAAATTTAATCTTATGTATAGCAGTGTGTTTGCGTAATAATTTTTCTTTGTTGTCCCCCGGAATTCCAAAATAGGCGATATCCTGATGCCCTAGCTTTATAAAATACTCAACGGTGTTTTTATATACCATGTCATAATCAATGACAACACTGTCAAACACTTCTTTTGCCGAACCATGATTAAGTACAACAATTGGTATATTCTCTTTTTCTAAACATTCGTGATAATCCCAAGATATTAACCCATCAATATCACGACTTAAAATAGATTCTAAAACAGGCGGAATGTCCGAAATGCTGTTCCAAAAAACGAAAAAACTCATATAGCCGTGCTGGGCAAAACATTCCTGAATTGCGATAATAATTTTGGAATAGTATGAATTTAATGGTCGCGGCATGGCGATCCCAATTGTGTAGCTTTTCTTCCCACACAAAATTCTTGCCGAATGACTAGGACGGTAATTCATTTTTTTGGCGATCTTACTAATCTCATCCTGTTTCTTACTTGAAACACGCCCGTCCGCTTTGCCGTTCAAGACAAGAGAAACGGTACATATAGAAGATTTGGTCATTTGAGCAATTTTTTTGATGCCTGAATTTTCAATAAAAATAATCATACTCCTAAAGTTAAAGGTTTAACGCGTCTGTTAATAAATAAGTTAAAGGCTTAACTTGTCTATTTTTCTATTATAACCCTAAATTGAATATTTGCAAGTAAATTTTTATTTTTAGTGTAAAAGTTCATCTCTTTTTGGTATTTCATGAAGGTGGATTATGGGGGTAAATATTGAAATAAAAAAAACCACGGATATGCGAAAATATGCATATCAGTGGCTTTTTAATTTCGTTTTTTCGCTAACTATTAGTGTTCCAGTTGTAGTGTAGTGGTAGAGAGGTCGCAGACTTCGGTTGGTCCAAAGTACTGAATCGGTCCGGGATATACATAATCTACGCCTTTACTCCATTTTTCGCGGTTTTTAGCAAATTCTTGGAAGGGTTTGCCATCCAATTCAACAAGGGCTTTGCGAATAACAGGGACGTCTTTGTTATGGCGGCGTTCGATATTCATCATCATGGTCAGCGGGATACCGCCGGCAATCCACTGGTCTGCCGATTTTGAAATATTGCGAACCGAGGACATATAGCCTGTCTTGCCGGCGTGAATAAGAGCGGATGCGTTAAATCCGAGGCTATAGCAGTAGTCAGCATCAAAATTGGAGGGGGCTGCGCATCGGCCTTCGTAGCCAAAGAAATGAGCCTGTGTGCCAAATTTTACTTTCTTGCCCTCACTCGTTTCTAGATCGGCAAGCTGTTTTTGTATCATAGCAATTAAAAGCTTCTCGGTTTCTATTTTAGAGACCTGGACATTGCCGTGCGGATCCCGATCGCCAAGCAGCTGTGCCTGGATTTCGGCCGGCAGGCTGTTGAAAGCATTTGCTGAAGCTTCACTGAGTTTATCGGCGACAAACGTAATTTTCTGAGACATTGTCGGCAGAGCATTAAATGCTTTTTCTTCGACGGTAAGCATATCATTCAATTCTGCGATAAGCGTTTTCATTTCCGGAATGAATTCAATGAGTCCTTCTGGAATGAGAACCACGCCAAAGTGAAGATCGTCATCCGAACGCGAAACAACCAAGTCGGTTAATTCGGTGCAAATTTGTTTCAAGGATATTTTTTTTGCTTCAATTTCTTCCGAAATTAGGCATGCGGTCGGGTGTGTTTTGAGCGCGCATTCCAAGGCAATATGGGAAGCAGAGCGTCCCATCAGTTTAATAAAGTGCCAGTACTTGCGGGCGGAGTTGGAATCGCGCATAATGTTGCCGATTAATTCAGAATAGACCTTCGTGGCGGTATCAAAACCAAAAGAAACTTCAATCCATTTGTTTTTTAAATCGCCGTCAATTGTTTTGGGACAGCCGATTACTTGAATGCCGGTTTTTGCGGTAAGCATGTACTGTGCCAGGGTGCAGGCATTGGTGTTGGAGTCATCGCCGCCGATAATAACAATAGCTGAGATGCCGTGTTTGACGCAGTTGGCAGAAACTTTGATAAATTGTTCGGTTGTTTCCAGTTTTGTGCGGCCGGAACAAATCATATCAAAGCCGCCAGTGTTGCGGTATGCGTTGATAATGTCATCGGTAAGAACAAGGTATTTATTGTCAATTAAACCGCTTGGTCCGCCCAAAAATCCAAATAATTCATTTTTTGGATTCAAGGCTTTTAGGCCGTCATAAAGTCCGGCAATGACATTATGTCCGCCGGGAGCCTGTCCGCCGGAGAGGATGACGGCTACTTTAATGGGAGTTGTTTTATCTTTTTCTCCGGCTTTGAATTCAATAGCGGGCACGCCATAGGTATCTGGAAAGAGCGTTTTTATGGCTTCATGATCGGCGACAGATTGTGTCGGTGCGCCGGATACTGCCGTTGCAAAAGGGCCGAATTTTTTTAATATGGGAGGAAGTTTAGGCGAATAGCTTGCGCGGGCTTTTTGTAACGGTGAAATTTCTGTCATGGAAACAGGTCCTTGTTTTATGGTTATATACGAATATTTTCAGAAAAATTCGAGGAATCGTAATCTAT
>JBAYAV010000404.1:0-2972 GCA_041669565.1 Lentisphaeria bacterium | reverse complement strand
AATGGCTTTGACTAATATTTTAAGAGGTAGGGGCAACGCATAACTAGCGGCAGCACTAGCAAGAGATGCATCTGTTAGCAAAGAATCTAATTGATGTGTATATCTTTTTACCTCAATTTGACGTTTCCTTTCGTCTTCTATAATTTGAGCTCCTGTTTTCATTTTATTTCCTCTCTTTCATTTTCTAATATTTCAAGTTGTTCCCTTAGCTGGGCTTCATTTTTTCTTTCCTGCTTTGGGCAGCGGTCAAACCCCATCATAGCGAGCATTACGGGCATCATGATATTTATCTTACAATCTCTGCCGTACGCATCTGAATAGACACAGTTGCTGCAATAATATGTGTTGATATTAAATTCTGCCATGTTATTCCTCACTTTCTTTTAATTGTTTTATAAGCTCATCAGCCTGAATGATACTTAAGTGGGCTAAATATTTTTCATTTATTCCTTCACATTCTTCTATTAAGCAGTTGATAGGGATTATCATCAATATAAGTAATGCTTATCATAGAAAAACATCCTTTGCCCGTTCCTTCACTAGCTATATTAGATTTACAGCTAATCACAGCAGCATTAATTAATGCTAAGCTCCGCCGTTTCTGATTATCAGGCTCTTCGTTTAATGCTAATGCTAAATCCTCCAGATTATCTTTGAAATCAACAATCTCTCCAGTATTTCTAATTATCGCTTTCATTTTGTTCCTCGCTTTCTTTTACAGATCTTCGTAATATTTTAAAGCCTTTTTAGCAGCATCCTGTTTGGCTTCTCGCTTGTTTTTCCCTTCTCCCGTAAAAATGTCCCCGGAAGGCATTTTAAGTCCTGCTGATACTGTAGGGCAATGGTCCGGTCCTACTTTATCAATAAAAAGCGTTTCAATGCTTTTTCCGTACTTCTTTTGAACTAATTCTGCTAATACAATAATTGGATTTTCCATAAAGCTTTTTATTTAATTGGTTGTTAAATTAGTTGCGTGGGAGAGGCTCGAACTCTCCTAATGTACCGTTCACGCGCTACCGCCGTCTTTCCGAGCTGCCAGATAAACAAACTTTTTTACATTAGTTCTGGTTCTCGCGAATGCGAACTAAATTCATTTAGATCTATCCTTCTTTCGATTTTGATGATCTACTCACTTTATTTGAAGGAATAAATTCTCTAATTGGAAGAGCCTCACTCTGATGAGTACCTAGATTCCTGATAAAACCATCCACAAGCATACCAGCATTTGTCCCTGATTTCCAAGAATTAAAAAAAGACGCGAAACTGAAATCGCGTCTTTTGGGCTTACCGAGAGCTTCTCTCGTCTTCATACCATGTTTCATATATTATGTTTTTTGCCCTATACGAAGACTTCTCCGTTCGGACGTTAATTTATACGGTGAACATTATAAAACGCCTACAGCTCAATAATAACAATATCAGGAGCAATTTTAGCGATACGTTCAAGCACGTTATCAATAACAGTATCTCTGTATTGCTCTACAATCTCATTTGCTCCGGGAGAAACTAGCTGTAGATAGACTTCATTATCCTTAAGATAGTGGTCAAATTCTATTTCAATGTTTTGTTTTTCTGTGCCCTTAAAAATTGGTATGCAAATAACAAAACTCTTAGGAAGGTTACTTTCAACCTCATTTCGATAGACTTCCGCGAAACTCCCAGATGGATCTCTCATTTTTTGAATCTCAGACTTTGCCTTTGCCATGAAATTCTTTAGTTTGCTGACCAAGATCATACATTGTTCTTGATCCTCAAAAATACAACGATTTAATCTTAGGAACTGTCCAAGTTTTACTGGAGTCCAGGCATCTTCTGCGTCGTTTATTTTCAATTTCTCAAAAATTTCTGAAAGAGCCACAGTACCAGTAAAAATACTTTTTAGGTAAGAGTCACGTTCATTAATTGTAAGCGTTATTTCCATCTTCTCGCGATCTACAACGATATTTGCACTTTTTTGATCTATCGTGTCAACTCTTTTTTGAAGCCATTTTAATGGAGTTTCAATAACTCCATGTTGCGAAATGTCTTCAGGTTTTTTTGTTTCTAATGGTTCTGGCTTTTTTACCGCCATTCCCTTTCGGTAAATTACCTCAATAGGATTTTTACCGTCATATTGTCCGATATTAACGGACAATCCTTTTTCTTCTTCTTTTTCCATTTTCTTATTGTTTGAAATTAATCGTCTGTACCAGTTTTCTTATTTCTCATGTCTTGAAAGATTGTGCGTTGCTTCTCTTCGGGTGTGCAATCTCGCTCCTCAATCTTATAACCCTGAGGATTATACCAAGCTGCCTTTCCCTCTTTGTTGTCGATAAACTTATAGCATTCCGTTTTCACATATTCGCCACCAGCTTTTATTTCATCGCGCACTTTAGAAAAAGAATCCTGTATAGGTTTCATTTTCTGTTTGTATTGTTCTTTAATTTCGGACAATTCATTTTCCAAATTTGAAAGCTGAATAGCCGAATCTGCAAGCTCCTTACGTTTCTGAACGAGCTCTGCACTGCTAAACCGCCTTGTGTAATCTTTTTCTTCAATCTGATCACAAGAATCTTTTAAAATCTGTCCCCGTTGGTCAATAGGGTGACTTGCTAACATTACATCTTCCATCTTTTTTTATTTTAAAATGTTGATAAATTATTCTATCCTTTCTCCAACAGTGAAATTGAATGCAAGGTAATCAGCCCAGATCTCAGCGAATTGTTTCCCAAAATAGAGCGCTTTTTCTTCTGTTTCCTGGCACAGACGGAACCCAACGTCCGAATTCGCATACGAGGAACGAGTAGTCGCACTCAGAGTACCGAACCCAGCAGACGCACCAACAACCGCACCCGCAGACAAAAGGGCAACCTTATCATCATCATCCATATCCTCAATTTCCTCTTTAGTGTATAAGGCGAACCATGGATAATAATAGTAATCAGATCCTTTAGCGTCTGGCTTTGGTTGGAATGTCTTGCCCCACAAAGCTT
>JBAYAV010000403.1:0-2980 GCA_041669565.1 Lentisphaeria bacterium | reverse complement strand
ATTTCTCGCTCTATCTATTTCTCGCTCTATCTATTTCTCGCTCTATCTATTTCTCGCTCTATCTATTTCTCGCTCTATCTATTTCTCGCTCTATCTATTTCTCGCTCTATCTATTTCTCGCTCCATTTTTTTCATCCTGTCAGTAAGTTTAATGCCTGTAAGTTTAATGTCTGTTGTGCTGCGGCTTATGAAGAAAATTAGTCGAACGATTATAGGTAATACAGCGAGTAATGACAAAAGAGCTGTGAGAATTGGAATGAGTTCTTTGGCTCTGTCAGGAGAGGACGACTTTATTTGTGAATGAAACACGATGTTTTTTATACCTGAAATTCTGGCGAAGATACTTTGAATTTCAGGAGTTTTACCCATTTCGGGAATAACCCCAATCTCGATGGAATACCAATCTGTAGGATTCAACAGTATGTCACTAACGACAACTGATGAATTCGTAACTGAAAAAACTAATGGCAAATCATTGGGGTCCGAATCGCTCCGGTCGCAAGAGACGATTTCGCTTATTCCTTTTAATGAAAATTTAAGGTGTTCGGAATAGTCCTCCTTGCTTATAGACTGACGACCAACATTTTCTACCCGGAGTTGTAGAAGAGAGTAGTTTCTGATTGGCCTCCCATCATAACGTACTTCCAGTTTTGATCGGTTATTTCCGAGTTGTTCATTAACAAGGTTTGCTCTAGAGATAAGGGTCATTTCGAGGCTTTTTTTCTTTCCACTTTCGGTATGGAAAAAATTGAAAATTGTTAGGCATACGGCTATAATTGCTGCAATGCCGCTTATAATAGGCCATCCGTTTCTCATATATTTATATCCTTAGTGTGTACAACGTAGGAATGAGGCGCGAGTTTACGAGTCGTTTCCATTTTCTTATTGGTTGTTTTTTTGATTAGTCAATATTCGATTTAGTTTCATGATGATTATAATTAGCAGAATCACGAATACTATTAGTGCCAGTAAAAACATAAAACCTGTTATAACAGGCATTGCATGACTTGGTTTACTCACATCACGCATTGTAACGCTAGTGTTCTGCTCTTTTAGAAATTGAGTTCGCAGTGGGTCATTAGCGGAGCCAGCGATAAAGTGAACGTGCTTGTTGGCTTTTTCTTTTATTGTGCGTTTAATCATCACGGATCCCCAACCAACATCTCCTTCTTCAATTCCATCCAACCAAATCTGAAGTTCCTTGATATGTTGTTGGGTTAACCCTGCTTTCTGTTGATTGTAAGCCATGGGGTACACACTGCCATAAAGTTCCCTTTTATTTTCTCCGGGGAATATCATGTTGAGAAAAGCATCTCTATATTTCTCCCAATTCTTCTCTGAGTTTGCAGATGCTAAAAGGAATTCAGGATTGTCAGAGTATAGTGATTCAATTTCGGATATGACTTGTTTTCTGAGTGTCTCAACACTATGGAAGTCATCATATGAATCCTGATTCATTTCTATTTGAGTTTGAGAAAAAATAGAAAAAGAACTTAAAGTAACGACTGAAATTATGGCGATTATTTTTTTCATATTCTCTTTTGCAAAACATTTAGATGAGATGCGAGTTTGCGAGTCGCCTTCATCGATTTGTTAGAATTTATTTTTTGTTATTTGATTGATGTTGGTAGTCAAATATAGTTTTACTTTATTAATTATGCAAACTTGATTTTTTGATAAAAACAAAGTTTCTAAATATCTTTTTAATATTTATCTTTTCTAACGCTTGATGTGTGTGGCGCGGAACGCGTCCACACCAGCGATGTGTTAGGCTTATATTTATTAGAATAGCTTAAGAATACTTTTTATTTGGACTAAAATACCAGGAATTTGCCTTCTTTGATCGAATAATTGAAGAGCAATATCAGTGGCGTGAATCTCTATAGGAGTATATAAATTTTTTGTGTAAATGACCATAGGTAGTTAATGAACCCTTTAGACAGAAAGGAATCAAACTATGGACATTTTAGAAAAATTATTGGATGAATTATTAAAAGATTATAAAAACCATGAAGATCTGCTTGACAAGAATGGAATAATGCAAAAGCTCAAAAAACGGCTTATTGAACGAGCAATGGAAGCCGAAATGAACGATCATCTTGGTTATAAAAAACACGTTCCAGAAGGACGAAACAGTGGTAACAGCCGTAATGGGTACAGTACGAAAAAGGTAATAAGTGACGAAACACAGCTTGAAATAGCTGTACCTCGTGATCGTCCGGGGAATTTTGAGCCTCAGATTATTCCTAAAAACCAACGTGGTTTTGACGGTTTCGACGATAAAATTATTTCAATGTATGTCTACGGGATGACGACCAGGGATATTCAATATCATCTCAAAGATATCTACAATGTTGATGTTTCTCCAACTTTGATTTCCGAGGTAACCGATGCGATAATCCACGATGTTCGCAGCTGGCAGAGTCGTCCGCTTGACCCAGTATATCTGATATTATTCCTTGATTGCATCGCGGTAAAATGCAGGGAGGATAAGCAGATACGCAATAAAAGCGTTCCCTTGGCGTTAGTCGACAAAAAGAATTGCTTGGCATGTAGATTGCGGGCAATGAGGGAGCTAAATTCTGGTTGCATGTTGTAACAGAACTTAAGAATCGTGGAGTTACAGACATTTTAATTACCTGCGTTGATGGTTTAAAAGGCTTTCCTGAGGCGATAAACAGCGTTTATCCCGAAACGAAGGTTCAGTTTTGCATCGTTCATAGGATTCACAATTCGCTCAAATATGTGCCTTATTAAAGATAAAAAAGCTGTCAGCACGGATCTGAAGAAAATCTATGATTTATCTACTGTCGACGAAGCCGAAAGCATGTTGGCGGAATTCTCTGAAAAATGGGATAGGAAATAAGGGCATGTGACTCGTACCGGACATTTTTGAGCAAAATTATAATTAAATTTAAGATTGATAAGAAGGCTCATAAAATTGACTTGCCGTTTCCATTTTTATTTCATATTGTAAGAT
>JBAYAV010000402.1:0-2989 GCA_041669565.1 Lentisphaeria bacterium | reverse complement strand
GCCCTAAAAAAATCTTTCTGTTCTTTTACTTCTTAAGATTCTAAAACATCAGGACGCTTGATAATTCGGAGCATCTTTCTGCACAATAACATCATGCGGATGCGCTTCATGCAATCCAGCAGAACTAACACGAACTAAACGAGCATTGCCCTGTAACTCCTTGATATTACGCGCACCACAATACCCCAACGAAAATTTCAATCCGCCAGCATACTGATTCAAAACATCCCCCACATAACCCCGATATGGAATCATTCCCTGAATTCCCTGCGGCACGAGCTTCTCTTCATCAAGCGATGTCGATACCCCATAACGCTCACGACTTCCTTTGCCCTTCTTCATGGCATCCACACTGCCCATACCGCGATAAATAACATACGTACGCCCCTGATGCAAGACACGCTCACCGGGACATTCTTCGGTTCCAGCTAGCGCCGATCCCATCATCACACAACTCGCCCCCACCGCCAAGGCTTTCGCAACATCGCCAGAATGCGCAATTCCGCCATCTGCAATAATTGGAATACGATCCCCAATGGCCTTCCAAGCTCGATACACCGCAGTCAACTGCGGAACACCAACGCCCGCAACAACACGCGTTGTGCAAATAGACCCCGGACCAATCCCAACTTTTACGGCATCAGCACCATTTTCATACAATGCCTTCGCGCCTTCATAAGTACAAACATTGCCGACAACAACATCAACCTGCGGATATTTTTTCTTGATATCCTTCAATGCGTCAATGACCCCCTTGGAATGACCGTGCGCAGTATCAAGAACTAAAGCATCCACACCAACATTAACCAAGGCCTCGATACGCTCATAATCATACGGCCCAATCGCCGCAGCAACACGAAGACAGTGATTTGCATCACGATTATAATTCGGCTCCACATTATCCATCAGCGTTTTTGCATCATGAAAACTATATAAGCCTTTTAGATGGCCCTCTTTATCAACAACAGGCAGTTTGCCCACTCTGTTGCGACGCATCAACTCAAACGCTTCCTGAATTGTCGTACCCAGCGTTCCTGTGATCAGCTTTGTAGCCATCGCATCTTTTACCGAGACATTCATATCTTTCAAAAATCGGACATCTCTGCCGGTAAGCAAACCGATTAAAACACCATTGTTATCCAGAATCGGAAAACCATTAAAGCTGTATTTCTTTTCATCCCGGTCATTCATAACATCGGCAACAGTCATATCCGGACCATAAGTTACCGGTTTTAAAATAATACCATTCAAATACTGCTTTACTTTTGCAGCTTCTTCAGCCTGCTTTTTCGGCGTAAAATTTTTGTGAATAACACCAATACCGCCAAGCTTTGCCATTTCAATAGCCATGCGGCTCCCCGTTACAGTGTCCATTGCCGCACTGATAAAAGGTGCATTCAAGCTAATATTTCGTGAGAATTTTGAATGCAGATCCGTGTCATCCGGTAAAAATTCAGCGTAACGAACCTCCATAGAGACATCATTGAAAGTTAAAGCGTCATAGCCAAATGACTCCATAAAAGAACACGTATTAGAATTAACCATATTTCGCCCCCCAAAAAGCACTGGGTTTAGAAGTCTTTCAAAAATAGTTTGTTTTATTATTTAAAACTTCAAACTTGATAAAAAAAAAGGAATGCAACATTCCTGCTGATTCCAACCTAATTTAATATGCCAACCTAATTTTTACAAATAAAAACATCTTCTTTTTCCTTCTTTTTGCACTTGCCAACCGCAAAAAAGACAATATGTTAAACCAGTTTGCCGACAAGACAAATCTATTTATTCTAAATTAAAAACAAGGTAGTAACGACGATGGAATTTGATTCATTTATTGCAAAAGCCGATGTGCTTCTGGAAGCTTTACCATACATTCAGCAATTTCGCAATAGTATCGTATTAATAAAATTTGGCGGCAGCGTAATGGAAAGCCCCAAATTAATCCATTCCATTTTACAGGACGCTGCCTTTATGGCTGCCTCTGGCATGAAACCAATTATTGTTCACGGCGGAGGCAAGGCTATCAGCACCGCCCTGAAAAAAGAAAACATAGAACCTAAATTTATCAACGGACTACGCTATACCAACAAAAATGCCATCGATGTTGTGGACCACGTATTACACCAGGAAATCAACGCCAAACTCGTGCACTATCTGCGCGAAAAATGCAGCGCTCCCGCCGTCGCTGTTTCAGGAAAAAACATCCTCCGCTGCGAAAAAATTACCACCCCCGATACAGAAACCGGCGCCCCACTGGATCTCGGTTTCGTCGGTAAAGTAATCAATGTGGATACCGCTCAACTTGACTGGTACTTAAATCGGAACCAAATTCCAATTGTCACACCCCTTTCCTGCGACATGGATGGACAAATTTTCAATGTCAATGCCGATATGGCCGCATGTGTTATCGCCGCACAAATGCAGGTGCGCAAACTCGTTTTCCTCAGCGATGTCGCTGGCGTTCTTAAAAATATAGAGGACCCCACATCCCTCATATCCACGATCCACTGCAGCCAAATAGAACAAATGCAAAAGGACGGAATCATCTCGGGCGGAATGCTGCCAAAGTTAGCCAGCGCACGCGAAGCAATCCTTGCAGGCGTCGGCAAAGTCCATATGGTCAACGGACGAATCCGCCACGCCGCACTCCTGGAAATCTTCACCGACAAAGGCGTCGGAACGCAAATTGTTCCATAATTACGCCTCGGCTGAATTTTTTATCTAAATTATCTAGGGTCTCGAATAAAGAGAAAGCCTGAATAAGAATACTTTTGTAATTTGCACTTAACACGATTTTTAACGAACAGCTCTCAATAATACGAAGTTCGAATTCATTTTTCAAAATCAACTCGGCCGATTTACATCAATATTTATTTGTTAAAAAAGTCTTCTTTTTTAATTGATTTCTTTTTGTTTTAAGTATATTATTTATAGATACATTTTAAACAGTTAAAAAGAAGTCTATTCTATGATAAAAATATTTGATGTC
>JBAYAV010000401.1:0-2992 GCA_041669565.1 Lentisphaeria bacterium | reverse complement strand
CATATCATAATCATTGTGATCATTCCCAATCGCATACGTTTCACAGCAGCCCGCATGCTTTGCAAGCCAATCACAAGCCGACGCTTTATTGACGCCAGATGGAAAAATTTCCATCCAAATACTCTTGTCGTCATTGGGCGAAGTTGCTCGAATAACAGAAAAGTCTGAAAGCTCTTTCTTCCAATAATTAAATTGCTCCTCATCGGGTTCCATCACACAGAGAAGCTGTCCGGCATCGCCATGCCAATTCTCGAGCTCCAGCGGCTGCGCAAACTCTTGTAAACGTTGCAAGCGCTTCCGATAATCATTCTGCGCAGCCGTATTCTTTTTTACGGCTGAATAATACGCTAAATAATGATTTTCAGGAAGCGGTTTTTGAATGGTAAAATCCATATGAGCCGCAGCTAATCGCCCCATAGCATAACGCACCTGCTCTTCCGAAAGCACTTCACGACGAATCAACGCCTGATCCCCCCAGCGCAAAATACCGCTGCCGGTCGCAATAATCGCATAATCGATCGGCATATCCAAGGGAAAAACAGTATGCAATGAATGCAGACTGCGCCCGGTTGCCAATGAAAATACAACGCCTCTTTGTCGAAGGTAATGCAGCATCTTTATATTGCTGTCAGACAATTTTTTCCCATGCGGCAATAGTGTCCCATCGAGATCACAGCAAAGTAATTTCATTTTTGTTCACCATTCTAAATAAGCCCGCTATATCTTTTCCGCATTAAAAATAGCCTCGCGGGCATTTCCTTCCATCAAAACAGTCTTCACCGGATGAAATTTAGAACCAATGCGATAATAAAGCTGTTTGCCGTCTTCCGACATGGCATACTTCCCCATGGCAAAATCACAGACAACCGACGGTAGCACTTTCCAGTCACCATCCACTTTTAATCGCTCTAAATTCATCGACGCCACTTCTTCCAGCCGATCATGATAGCCCCCCACCGGACGAAGAGACGGACGCTGTGCTGCAACGGCAGCCAAGTCGACTAATTTTTCATCACACAAGTCAATCTCAACCTCTTCTGAAATACCCAGCAAAAGGCCGCTATCCATATCATCTGTTCCAGACCCTATATAGGGACGGACCATAATAACACTGCTGCGCAAATAATACAAATCTTCTAAAATGGCCCGCTCTACGGGGACCTCATGCAATCCAACCAAATACCGCTTACCATCTTTCAGATAAGTCAAATCTCCCGGATGAACATTCAAACACGGATAATCTCCAGCCAAATTTGTCAATGGCACAAACCCCGCAAAGACCGCAAAATCAACCGCACAAGGCGCTAATTTTTTACGAAGACAATCAGTCCACTGCTGTCGCAATTCCTGTCCGCGTTCGGTTGCAATAGACACCCTTTTTTCGCCGTGTTCATTATAGAATTTACGGATATCTTCTGCTATTACCGGAACGCCATATTGTTTCCCGAGCTGATTTGCGCGGCTTTTTTCTGGCGCATCCGTAACAAGGGCCCTCAATTCAAAGGGCACCTCCTTACCGGCAGCCAGCATGGACGCGCGCATCTTTAATATCTGCTCAGCATTACTGCCGCTGCCACTTAAGAAAAGAACCATATTTGGTTTACGGTCATTTAGTCCGGAAAGAATTGCTTTGGGAAAAGACATACTTATTGAAGCTCCTAAAAAAGAAAATGCTGATCACACTTAAAATCCTATTAGAAAAGATAATAGAATCTAATCTATTTTCAAGTAACAGAACCCGATTAACAACTTTTTAGTTGTATTTTCTGAAACAAATACTACCTTTAAATCTGTTTCAAGGCTCAATACTATTTCTATTTCACTTTCTTAAATTCTTATAATAATGACTGCGCTCAATCAAAATACTGTTATCCTCGCAAATGGTGACTTTCCAACACACACCCAACCACGACAAATTCTAAAAAACGCCGACTTCGTTATTTGCTGCGATGGAGCGGCGGAAAAACTGCTTGCATTCGGACGCACGCCCGATATTATTATCGGCGATATGGATAGCTTGCCCCCGACCCTAAAACAAAATTACAGCGACCGCATTATTTCCATTTCCGAACAAGAAACGAATGATCTCACCAAAGCTTTTATGTACGCCCAAGAAAAAGGCCTCAAAAAGATCACGATCTTAGGCGGAACCGGTCTGCGCGAAGACCACACGCTCGGAAATATCGCTCACTTCGCCGATTTTGCCGAATTATGCCCCGATATCCAAATGGTAACCGACTTTGGAGTCTTCCAGGCTATCTGGGAATCCTCTACGATTTCCGCCATTCCGGGGCAGCAAATTTCAATCATCAGCTTTAATCCGGAGATGCCAATTACTTCCACGGGATTAAAATACCCCCTGAAAGAACGCTGTCTGACACGCTGGTGGCAAGCGACACTTAATGAGGCCGTCGGCAATTCTTTTACTCTTACATTTCCTCAAAAAAGCCCCCTGCTTTTATTTAAAAATTTTGTAGCAAAATAATTTCTTTTGAATCATTTCATCGCATCTATTATAAATCACCCCAGATGAATGCTCAAATTCTTGAGAAAAGCAGACGACTTTTAGGATAGCTGGTCTTTGTAAATCATAAATATTTAGGACAGCGGCGCCACCAATGGGTCTTATTTCTTTTTCCAAATTATTAATACAAAAACAAGGGCCTCTTTACTCCCCTATTAATGGCCCCGGCAATAGAGTCCCCAAACAATCATTTTTAAAGATTTTTAAAAGCACATAGATTACAATAATCATAATCTCAATTATTGCAATTTTAACATCCATGCTGTTGCGGATCTTAAATCCAGCGCAAAAATATTCAGCGGAACAAACAAGACTCCCCCGCTTAGGGGCTGTTCAGAAATAACCTTTACATTTGCCTAATTCTCGTGAATGCTTTTTGTGCCGCCAACCTCGTCACATACCTAAGGGTATGCTCCTCGTTGTCGGCCCCAAAATCAAATCACGATTTTTTCGGCAAATTGTCAAGTT
>JBAYAV010000400.1:0-3015 GCA_041669565.1 Lentisphaeria bacterium | reverse complement strand
ATTTTAAATTACGCCGCATTTTTTCAAAAAAGATTCTATTTTGAAGGGATATCCCCAAGGCCCTTTGCCGAGAGGGCAGATCACTTCAACGGGTTGCCATTTTGTACCGTTTTTGGAGGCCTCCCAAGTCGCATCGGAAGAAATCCAGATTTGCTTACCGTCTTTGTCGGTGGCTTTTAACAGTACCAGGCAGGCACAGGGAGCAGCACCGCCATCTTTGGCTTGTATTTCAATCAAATTGTCCCCTTGCTTCAGCATTGGACCGATATCAAAAGCATCAATATCAGTTTTTCCTAGAGATACCTCTTTGCCATTAATGCGTAAATCCGTGAGGATGTCATCAGCAATCACAAGTAATTTTGCATCACGGATCGCGCTGTCTAAAACAAAAGACCGACGCAAGTGACAGGCGCTGTTTATAACTCGGCTTTCATCGGGATACCAAATCCAGTTGGCTTTTAAGGCTGTAAGTTTCGGACTTCGACCGGGCATCTGGCTGTAGGGCACATATGTTTCAGGCTTGTAAATTTTACTCGCCTTTTCAAAGGTGGCCGCAGAAAGAACAGCAACTCCGCGTCCCTCTAATTCTAAGGTTAACTGCCCGTTGATGACAGAAAGAGGCGCCTTGGCAAACAACATATTCAAGCTGCGTTCTGTTAAACCGCTGAATAGAGCGGTAACTGGTTTTGGCGATTCGTTCGTGATGAGATAGTAATTGCGATCCTGGTATTTTTTCTGCATAAAACGAATATCGGGATTGCTGCAGGATATCGTGGATGGCCGTACTGTATCCGCACAGATCACGGGTTGCAGATATTCCAGTTCCAGAGTTACCTGACGCAAATCTTTCCAAAACTGATCACTGACGTTGGGCGAATAGCCTAGGTAGTGATATTGAATGCCGGTGGCGCCGTGCAGAATGGAGTTATAAGCCATAAAACGACTCTGCTTCCAAGTCGGATAGATCGACTTTTCGGCGGGAACATCGGGATGCCCGCATTGAGCCCAGGCAAAGGCCTGCAGAATCATCCAGATCGGCTTACGATAATTGGCTGCAGCTAAGAACAGATCCGTGTATTTTCCTACAGAAGTTAAGCCCTTGTCTTTGAGCTCCGAATGGGTTCCGCCCTCAGGCACAGGATAGATATCACAGCCGTAGATATCCGCGGCTTTTCCGTAAATTCGCAATTCCCGCAGTTGTCCACGCGGAGCTTCGTTAATCCAATAAGGATGATAGGGGTCTAGTTTCGTAATCAGATCATGGACCTCGCTATAGGATGCCAACGGAAGCCCCCGCCATGCGGGTTCATCAGGACCAAAATAGGCGAGTAAATTCGGCGCTTCGCTGAGGTTTTTGATGTCCGCAATGAGTTTTGACCGGCTTTTCTCTTTGGCTTCGGGGGTTGCTCCGTGAATTGCAGTCTGTATATGGAGGACGACCATCATATCATGTTTGGCGGCTTGTTCTAAGACGCCGGGGGTTCTTTTTAAAAATAAATTATTGAAACCAGCCTCGCGGAAAAAAGCAAGTTCCACATCGAGACTGCTGCGTTCTGTTGTCCACCAATGCCCGATTGGAAAAATGCGGTGGCCATTGACAAGCGTTATGCCGTCTGCTGTAAAAGTGACTTCATTTTTTGCTTTGGGAAATGTCCGTAGGGTTTTATTTTCACGACAGAGCTCTTTGCCGGTAGCATCTTTAACAATCATGGTCAGAACGTGATTTTCTCCGACGGGTGGTGCTGGAATCGTAAATTTTAGATTGTCGTTGCTGGTATCTAGGTTTTGCTTGAAAATTGTATTGCCCGCGCCGTTGCGCAGGATCAACTCAATCGTTGCAGAAGCTTTGTCATGAATGGCTAGGATTCCCGTGATCTTTGAATAAAGGTTGCTGGCAAATACGCCGTCGCGATAATAGAATGGAGCATCCAAGACAATTTGTGCTGCTACTTTCTTAACCTCTCTTTTTTCAAGAACGAAGTCATCAATAAGGATACGTGATGGTGCGCGTGATTCAAGAACCAGATTAATGTTAGTAGATCGCGAGAGTGTATCAAATTCGAGGGTTTTGTTTTGAGTACGACCACCCATGCAGTCAATCCATTTATCGGTTCCTGCTAGCGGTCGGAAATTTTTATCGATGGGATAAACCCGGAAAAAATGCGCACTGGTGCTGTCTCCATAGCCGCTTATGCCCCGGACTTTCCAGGACAACCGATAATGTTGGAGCTTTTCGACAGAAATGGGGAAACTGATGACTTTTGTATTTACCTTAGGATCTGACGCTTGCAGTTCTAAAGCATGATTGCCCGATGAATCAGAATTTTCTATGATTTGTGCGTTGTCCTTCAATAACCAACCGAGCTTTCCTTCTTCAAAATCACCATTGACAATGGGCTTGTTGCCCTGTTTTGTGCCAATGATTAAGTCCCGTAATCTTAATTCACCACCGCTGCGTAATTGTAAGGCTAAATAGGATGGTTTTTCCAGTTGTTTCATTTTGAATGTGAAGATGATGGGCTGCCAGTCTCCTTTTGCGACAGCTCCAATGGGGCCGGCATTTTGCCATCGTCCCGATGAATTATTTTCTAGATAAAGAGCATAATCAGCTCCTTTATTGGCTTTGAGCCAGCCGGAAATGAAATATTCCTGGTCTGAAACGAGGGGGATCTTATTTAGTATCCATAATGCAGAGCTTTTGCTGTTTGTATTTTTTAGATAGAGCATTCTGCCATCCCACTTTGCTTCGGCTTGCTCCGATAGTCGGGGAGTCCAATTTTCTTCCATGTCTTTTGACTGTAGTTCGATTGTTCCCTTTTTGTGCAGGTTGTCAAATAAGGTGTTTTCGGCGGAGTTTGCTTGCAAAGCCCCGATTAGTAGTATGGAATAAAGCAACCCCATCAATCCTTTTTTACGATTCATCTAAATTCTCCTAGTTAAACTTTTTTATTTTCTTACGCTCTTGCAAATTGCGCCAAAATTTTTTCCTGCTGTTGTTTCATCGGAATCTACCAT
>JBAYAV010000399.1:0-3023 GCA_041669565.1 Lentisphaeria bacterium | reverse complement strand
TTGTTTCTAATTTAGGCTTCTATTCTATAACCGTACTTTTCGCCAGTATAATGCAATGTCCCATCCCATTTCTCATAAACATAATTAATGAGATATTGCTTGTAATGGTCTTCACAAGCACTATCACCGCCATACACACAACCGCCACCGTTTGATTGTTCGCAAATACCATAATAACCACCAATAAATTGGTGTATGTGGTAATTTTCTTTGTTTACTTTTTTAATTGCTTCCATTGTCTTAATTTTTATAGAGTTTGTAAAAATGCGTTAACTGATTCTTGAGTATATTTTTTTGAAAAATGTTCTTTGCGATATTTGTTTCCATAAGTATTTAACCATTTGCCGAATTCGCCTATTTTCTTCATTTTTTTAATCGGTGCTAAAATATCAGATGATGCTTCTTTGTTTGCGTTTAATTTTGCTTTTCTTTCTGCTGCTTTTTGGTCTGCTTTTACTTCTTCTTTCAAAAAGAATAATTTCCATTTTATTTCTAATTCTTTGTTGCCAGCAAGTATTTCGCTTACAATTCTGTTATTGTAATCCATTCTTTGCTCTGCTATGTTTCTACCAATGCTTTCAATATCATAATCAGAAAGAGTTTTCATTTTCAACATTGCGTTGTAGTTTCTCTTTGCGTTTTCGATTTGTTTTGCTGTGTACTCCATATGTTTTTGTGTTTTAAATTGTTATTTCTTTGTTTTTCTTATACACAAATATACTACTTTTCTAGAAAGTAGCAAAGAAAATCAACAATTATTTTTAATTATTTTTTAATTAAAAGTTTTCTAAAATTAGTCATTATTCTATTTTCTTGCTCGCCATTTTCTGACATAGGATGAATAATTGTTCTTGCAACTTCAATGGATTTTTCACGTTCTTCTTTACGTGCCATTTTTACCGCTTCACGCGCGTCATCAAGTGCCACGTCATACCCAGCATATTCTTGATTTTGGAACTTGTTTTTTTTTAAATATTCTTCTGCTTTCATAATTTTTTATTTAAAATATGCAAATTATCATATATTTCTTTTACCTGTAAATAGAGAGATTCTTGTTTTTTTGAAAAAGGCATAAAAGAGTGATTAAGCCACCTGCATATGTATAAACACTTGTCTGAAGAATAGTCTTTGTTTTCGCTCCTAATAATCCAGGCTGTTTTAAGTCTACATTTTTCTCTTGCTATAATAAAAGCATCAATGAGTTTTGGATTTTCTAACAATGCGATTGAATTACTAGTAAAATTCGCTTTCGGGCAAACCAAACAGCCAACTCGTTTTCTCTTTTTGTATTCTGGGTTAATTGGTAGATTATATTTATGAATATATGACCATACATCATCATCACTCCAGTCTATGATAGGTTTTAATTGGATAATACTTGCCGTTCCGACCGATTGACAGTTTTCTTCAAAATAATCATCAATCAAAGCTTTGTTTTTCTTAAGGGTAGTTTTATTCTTTGCTTCAAAAGCTGTCCGTTTTTTTTCGTTTGGCACTTTCTGCTTTACGGACGCCAACAATGCTACATTTGTCAACATAATTAGGATTATGCTTATAATTCCTACAGCAATAAGCTATTTGCGCTGTAGGTAATAGTCCTCCGTGCATTTTTATAATATTTTCAATAAACCCAAATTTATAGTCTCTTCTTTGGATGACGGCGGGATATTTTTCGCGAATAAATTTTAAGGTGGTGCTGCTTTCGAAAGCATGGTTGAAATATGCCTTAAAATCAATTCCGGAACGCAGGCAAAGATCATAGCAAACTTGACTATCCTTGCCACCCGAAAATCCGAGTGCAATATCAAAACCAAGAGTTTCTGCAATTTTAGCAAACTTTTTAATTCGAGTCATAGCTTGCTGTTCTATTTCACTTTGAAAAATATTCATAATCTATTCCGATTTATTTTTGTTTTTTCCAAGTTTCATAATCCGTTATAGATTCAAAACACATGAATCCGTCACAAACTTTCGCTGTCCGGCTTGCCCACGGACATTGCTTTTTTGCTTTATATCTACTTTCCGCTTCTACAAATTGATTTCTCATAATTCTAAAATTTTTAATTGTTATTATTTCGTTTTTCTTACACACAAATATACTACTTTTCTGGAAGGTAGCAAAGGAAATCAACAATTATTTTGAATTATTTTTAAATAAAAAAAGCAACTACGTTCGCGCGCGGTTGCTTCCAAAAACACTATGAAAAATTATTTTACACAATAAGTACCCGCCCGCGGTTTCGCTCCGCGCTTTCGCAACTCTTTGCCGTTGCTCTCATAGGTTGCGGGTAATCCAATTAAAATGGCTTTGTCTTTAGTTCAATCGCAAAGATAATAAAAAATCGTTATAGGAGATACGATTTTATTAAATTAAAATGGCAAATCGTCCGCTGGCGAAGTCGTCACAGCTTGCGCTGCTTCCACTTGTTCGTTCTTTTTTTGCTGAAACTCCGAAAGCGAACCGATGTAAGGCAGTTCTTTTTTCTCTTCGTCCGTCATTTTCTCGAAAGTCTCTTTATCTATCGCCTGTTTGATTGAGTGCGTTTGTCCGAATTTCGCCGCTTTGTTTTCCCACACCGTGGCGTCAAGGTATATCCCTTTTTCGCCAACTATCAGATTTTCAACGGGAATGCACACGCATTTTTTAATCGCTGTATTACCTGTGATTGTAGCGACAAAAGTATTCTTCACCTTCGATAAATTTAATTGCAGATTGTAATTCATTTTTTCAATAATTATTTAATATTTTTTTCAACTCTTCTATGTTGATTTCCTCACGGACGGCGTCCGCTTTTCTTATCCACTTATTTCGCTTGAAGTCTTTATCGTTCTTCAGCATCACCCAATCGCTCGCAATAATAGATCCTTTTTCTTGTCCCAGCATAAATTCGTTATATCCGATTATTTGAATTTCTTTTGAAAAATTCGTTACGTCCGAAATTTGAAAGTCTCCGAATTTATGTGTCTCGGTGATGCAGTGCATCGTTGCATCTCTTAATTGCGTTGCTGTCATTTTTTTAAAT
>JBAYAV010000398.1:0-3033 GCA_041669565.1 Lentisphaeria bacterium | reverse complement strand
GTAATCACTTATCATACCCGAATGATACTGCAGCCTTATGTCAATTCCATCAAAACCAATCTTCTGGACCTTATCTACAAACTGCAACCAGTAGCTTTGCACCTCAGGACAAGCTTCACAAGGCGTGCCTTTCATATATTTGTATTTTCCCTTTGCCAGTCCATAAATCGCGGAATTCCGCCAAAAGGAGCCATGGCCAGCACCCTGCCATTCAAACTCAAAACCCCAGCCATCGAGTGCTTTTTCCGCAATATCCGCCTCTGTATAGAACAGCGGATGCGTTTCCAACCCCCAAATACGCTCCATGCCCTTTTTTGCCTCTTTTTCAGTACTGGCATTTGGATTGCCATCCTGACGGATCGACATTCCCAACGTGGACGGTATTTCACCCGCTGGACCATAGATTTTCAGCATTGCCTGCGGGATGGTATAAAGCTTTTTGCCATTTTGAACAAGCAGTGCACAATACTCCGTTTCCGGTTTGAGGTTCAACTCCGTTATTTCTACGGTAAAGCATCGTACGGGGTCTTTGCCAACGGGCGTGCCATTAAAATCAACAAAGGGTATCGTTTCAATTTTTCCGGATATTTTATAATCCTGAACTTTCGTATAATGGCAGTTATCCGAGCTGCTGAAAAAAGAAAATTGCGCGAGCTGTTTTTCAATATCTTCGATATTATTACCGGAATAATTTACTTCGGGCAAAGCGTCAAGGCAAAAAGACGCCTTCATTCCAGTGATCGGCTGAGACACCAACTTTTCATAATCTTTTATGGGCTTTCGTTTCACGCGTAACTGCGGCTGTTCCGTCAGCAGTGCGTCAAAACCAATCCGATCCCCGCCGATATCTTTTTCGCGGTATTCATCCAAGGAAAGAACCGCATTATGTGGCACCGTAGCCCCCCCGCCGCATTCGTACGGTTTTATAATCGCAAAGGCCTCCATGCCATATTTATGACAATGATACAAATACGCAAAATTGGGATCTCCCAGCGATTTTATCGACTGCCAAGAATAATTTTCCGTTTTCTGTCCGGGGATCTGAATCGACAAATTGGGGCTGGAGAACATCGGATACCCCGGATTGCAGAGCACAAAGTAAACTCGCTCAAAGCCAAGTTCTTTCAGTAATCTCATTTCTTCATCAATACGCTTGTCATCATGTGGGCTGACACAAAGCTGCGGAAAAATATCAACGACCGGCGCGAGCGCCTTGCCTTTTGCTGTTGTTTTCATTAAATCAATAGTTCCTTATTAAAAAATTCTACTTTATTTCCTTGTTAAAACCAAGAATCATATATTGATAATACTGATTCATCCTTGCCGCAATTTTATCGGGTGTATACTGCAAACCGATTTTTTGTGCTTCTATACGCAGGGGTTTCTGCTGAAGTCTTTGCATCATTTCATACATCGCATCCGCAATATTTTCCGGCAATGCATCACATAGAATACCACACGATGTTCCAGCTAAGATTTCTTCCGGGCCGCAAGATCCTTCCACCGACACAACGGGCTTTCCACATAAAAGAGACTCCACAACTGTTCGTCCAAAGGCTTCTTTTTTTGCACAATTCACCAGCATTGTCATTTGCTTCAACGTCGTCCATGCATCGCCCGTTTTTTCTTCCACCCGAATTGTTTTTTCGAGATTCTTTTCGGCTATTTTACACAGGACTTTTTGGCGATATTTTTTCGTTGCGTTTCCGCGCAACCGCGCACGGATAACGGCACGACAAACGCCGTATTTTTTTTGATAAGCCGCGATACTACGCACAAACAACAAATGATTCTTCCACGATACCCAATCTCCAATCATGGCAAAACATGGGATCTCATCACAAGGAGACACCGTCAATTGTTGCAAGTCTTTCGGAATTTCAATGGGATTTGGCAGAAAAAAACACCGCACACCAGAAAATCGCGCGCGCCAATCAAGAACCATTTTTCGAGAAACCGCAAAAAGATAAAATCGACACCGATGATCAAACGCTATTTTTTGCATCACGCCAGCCGGCTTTTCCCAGTCGCGATCATGCACAACAACAACCGCGTGTTTTAATACACCCTGCGGTAACAATAAATACGCACGCAATGAATTAACATGAATCAAATCCGGCCGATACGTCCGAATTTCACGCCTTAATTTTAGAAATGTCCGAAAATAATCAACCGCATAACTACAAAACCCCACAAAAGTCCGCCGCCAATGATGACACGGAAAATAACGTACCACTAAATTCGGCAAATGAAGCAGACGACTGCCCCAATCTTCCGCAGTGCAATCCGAATACCACAAGCGACCCTCATAGTCGTCCGGATACTTTTGCAGCAATCCTTTGATCACAGCACAAAAACTCTCCTGAGCCCCGCCACAAAACGGCGCACAATCAATCCATAATATTTTTTTGCGAGACATCCTATTCCTTAAAAAGAGAGACCACCCATGCCAACATCCCCATAAGATACAATAAATTGATAAGAATTCAATTCTATTGCCCGGAGAAAAACGCTGCAAAAAGAATGAAGCCTGCAACAACACACCCTTTTTACAAACAACACGACTCTCCCCCCTCTCTCTAAATACCAAAAAATAACTTTGTAATATTCTGAACAAAGTTTTCGAAAATTTTAGTTGAATTTTATAAAAGCAGGGGGTATATTTTGAGAAGTATTTTTGTACGATTATTTTTTAACATTTCATTCTATAAAAAGGGGAGAAACCGTATGTCATTAAAATTAAGAGAAGATGCAAAATACGCTTTATTAGTACCGAGCAGCATGGGAGTTCGTCTTACACCTGAGAATGGTCAGCCATTTCACTGTAGTACTCATTTTCAAATGCAGGTCACCAGTGCCGAGACAAATGTTGCGAGCGTCCCCTCTTTTTTAGGGTTGCCAGTCAAAGTTTTAACGGCGTTTGTCAAAGGTAGCCCGATTGCCCGCATGATCAAAGACAATTTAGCGGGGCGTCATATGGACTACGAGGGGCCTGAATTTGAGCAGGACAACCCGTGGGGATTTCGTCATCAG
>JBAYAV010000397.1:0-3050 GCA_041669565.1 Lentisphaeria bacterium | reverse complement strand
GAGTAAGTCACATTGCTTATGGGCGAAAGATGACGACACATAAAGCAAAAACGACACGCAATAATAGCTTCAGAATATTTTTCGTAGTTCATTTTATATTTTTCCTTATAGACCTAATTTGCCGGGATTCATAATATTATTCGGATCCATTTCTTTTTTCAATCCTTGCAGAATTTTGAATCCGTTACCGTACATATCCTTCATATAGCGACCGAGTTTCAACCCCACGCCGTGATGCTCATTGATCACGCCGCCATTGGCGATTGCGGCCCGAATCGCTTTATCCCAAACAGAGTTGTAGAGTTCTGCGGCCTCAACGGCATCTTTAGGAACGGCGTCCTCTTCGAAGATAAAACGCGCATAAAGCATGCAGCCCCACTCATACCAATGCGAAAAATGCCCGATAAAACGCGCTTGCGGGTATTCTTCATTCACCACCTTTTTCATTGCGGTATACACATTCAAGATATTCGAGAACGTAGCGACCGTATCCAGCGTACCGAATGCTTTCGGCAGGGTGAACATATAGCCAGGATAAAAGAATTTATATTTGTTATCCCACCAAAGATCCCCGCCTTTGCTGCCAAGATCTTCACCGTGGTACTTCTTCATAATATCCATCGCATAGCCCATCGTCAGATCAACAATTTGCTCCCGGCCGTCAAAGCCAAAAACAAGATACGCGCCCTTGCGATCCAATCCAGTTACATTCTTCACATGATGAACCGTCTCTTCTTCATCATATAACCGCACCGCACACGGACGAAGACGGCTGCGCATTAATTCTGCCCCGGCTTCCATCGCGACCTTCAAATCCGAAAACAAGTACGCTCTAAATTTACGCGCTTCCGGAATGGGATGAATTTTGATCGTGACCTTCGTCACAATTCCCAGCGTGCCCTCACTACCCACAAAAATAGAATTCAGATCTGGGCCGGATGCATGCCGCGGCACGGGCGGGGTCTGAATGATATCGCCATTGGGTGTTACAACCTCTAGGGACATGACCATCTCTTCAAACTTACCCCACTTGGTAGACAACACACCCGTTCCACGATGCGCCAAAAAACCGCCAATTGTCGCACACGCAATCGATGCGGGCAAATGCATTGTAGAAAAGCCCTTTTTATTCACGGCCCATTCTAGATGCAGGGCGATAATTCCAGTTTCGCAGGTCACGCTCAGCGTTTTTTCATCAATTTCGAGGACTTTATTCATGCGCTTCATATCGACAACGATGCCGCCAAAGACAGGCAATGCGCCGCCCTGAGAGCCCGATCCGCCGCCCCAGGGTATCACAGGCATTTTATACTGATTTGCAATCATCATAATACGCGAAATATCCTTAGCGCTTCCGGGATAGACCACAAAATCAGCCTGCTTTAGCTCTTTGCCGCGGTCATGCCACATTTCTGGAATCCAGTAATAATCAATAGAGTGAGCAAATTTATCCGCATAGCGAGTATTCACATACTCTTTACCAACGATATCGATAAGCTCAGTTCTTATCATTTGAAACATATAATCTTCGGTCGATACATTCATTTCTTTTTCCCTTTTTTTAGGCTAAAAAATCAGCCATCTTACCTTTAGAATTTTTTGCTATAGATTTTTGCCAGTGCATCATGAACGGCACGATACTTCTGAAACATTTTCCGATACTGTTTCGAATTTTCCAGTATCGGGGTCACTTCGCGGTCGATTTTCAACGAGTTCCGAACGGCGCTTTTGCAATCCGGAAAAATTTTCGCGCCGACGCCCGCGATCAGTGCGGTTCCGAACGACGCATCGCCCGGCCGTGAAATGGAAACGGGTCGTTCAAAAACATCCGCCACCATCTGGCTCCAAATTTTGCTTTTTGCGCCGCCGCCGATTAGAAAGATTTTATTGACATCCAGGTTCATTTCTTTAAGCGTGCCATAGCAATCCAACAGCGAAAAGACAACCCCCTCCAACAATGCGCGGATAAAATCGCTCTTGTCATTTTTAATGGAAATGCCCGTAAAACTCGCGCGCAAATTTGCATCCCAGTATGGGGAACGCTCCCCCTGCAAATACGGATGGAACATCACGCCATTCGCCCCCAGAGTGGATTTTGCGGCCTCTTTGCCGATTAACTCAAAAGCCGAAATACCCAGCTTCTTCGCCTCAACAATTTCCATTTTGCAAAAGTTATCCCGAAACCAGCGCTGGCATAACGCCGCGGCATTTGTTGCTGAAACAGAATAATACATCCCCTCAACAACATGAGAATACGTGAGAGTCTTCGGATGCGGAACCGCCTTACTCGTCATAATATTCACATTGCCCGCCGTGGCAAGTTTGATAATACAATTTCCCGGCTCAATGGCACCAGCGCCATAGTCCTCCGCCGCCGAATCCGAAGTGCCACAAATAACCGGCGTGCCCTCCGGAATTCCTGTATCGAACGCCGCCTGCGCTGTTACTCTCCCGGCAAAATCGGTCGGTTTTATCCGTTTTGGAAGAGCCTCCTTGGAAAACCCCGTTAATGCAAATAATTGCTCAGACCAATTATTTTGCCGCATATCATAAAATAGCGTCCCCTGTGCTTCGATATAATCGGTAGCACAAACGCCCGTCACGCAATACCGGACATAATCTTTCACAAACAGGATATGCTTCGTCTTTTCGGCCATCTCCGGCTCGTGCTTCTTCAGCCACATCAGCTGTGGCAGCGTCCAGGTCGGCGACGGCGACTGGTACGTGACAGCGAAAATTTCTTTCCCAAAATGCTCCTCTAGATAGGCGCATTCCTCCACGCTACGCTGATCCGTCCACATGATCGTGCGGCGAATGGGGTGCATAGCATCATCAAGCAGCACCGCATTATGAGTCGAGCCATCGAAAGCCAGCGCCACGGTATCTTCCAACCGCAGGCCCCGATCGGCGAGCTTTTTCAAGCCCGTGCACATCGCGTCATACCAGCTTTGTGGTTCCTGCTCCGACCAGCCGGGATGCTCGAAATAAGTTTTATACTCAATCGAGATCTCGTCACGGATAGTTCCGGAAGTATCGATTGCCGTAATTTT
>JBAYAV010000396.1:0-3056 GCA_041669565.1 Lentisphaeria bacterium | reverse complement strand
TCTGCTGGATTGCATGAAGCGCATCCGCATGATGTTATTGTGCAGAAAGATGCTCCGAATTATCAAGCGTCCTGATGTTTTAGAATCTTAAGAAGTAAAAGAACAGAAAGATTTTTTTAGGGCTGATAGCTTTTTGTTATCGGCTTTTTTGTTAAAACTCAAAGGAAAAGTGGAAAATCTATTATGCAAATGCAATTACAACCAGCAAAAAATTATTATCGCCGTGAAGTTTTATTAGATTTGCCGGCGGGTTCTGATTTTGTGTATCACACCGGTAATAATATGTCGATGATGTTGCAGCCGACGGGGGTTTTTTATCCGAATGGTTTTTGCAGTGAATTTACTAGCGATGACGTTATTGTTGTAGGTGATCCGCGACAGAAGAAGTTTGTGCTGGTTGGTGCCGTTACGGCGCGGCGTTCTTTAACTTTTTTGATTTTGATTAAAAAAGGCAGTAATATGCATTCTATTGAGGTTCGTCAGCCGGATATTTTGGAAGGCGAAACACCGGAAGAAGTACTTGTGCTCAAGGGTAATGACTGGCGGAAATTGTTGATTCAGTATGCTGAGACTACTTGTAAGAAAATGAATGTTCCTGCTTTTAATACGGATCAGAATGTGACGGGATATTGCACATGGTATTACTATTATGCTAGTGTGAAAGAAAGTGAATTTCTTGAAAATCTAGAGGCTTTGAATGCGAAAAAGGATTCTTGCTATTCTGCGCAGGTTGTTCAAATTGATGATGGTTATCAGACGTTTCAGGGAGACTGGAATGATCAGGACCCAGCTTGGCCGACGCCACTGAATGAAATCGGGGAAAAAATTATGGCTACGGGCATGCAGCCCGGTATTTGGTTGATGCCCTTTCAAGCCTCGACGGCGAGTCGGGTTTTTCGTGAGCATCCAGACTGGTTTGTAAAGGATCAGAATGGCGAACCGAAGGTTGCCAAAGGCTGGTCGCCGCCACCGGACGATTTATGGGCGTGTCTTGATACGACGAATCCGGCTGTGCTGACGCATTTGGCCAAGGTTTTTCGCACTTTTGAAAAATGGGGCTATACGTATTTTAAGATGGATGGTCTTGGTTTTGGCTTGATGGATGGTATTCGTATGGATCCGAATGCTACGCCGGTAAGTGCTTTTCGGAAAGGGTTACAGACGATTCGTGCTGCGGTTCCTACGGCAACGCTGTTGGGGTGTTGTCCACCGTTTATGCCTTGCTTAGGGCTCGTTGATTCTTGTCGCATTAGCGGTGATACGAAAGCTTGGTGGCATATGTTGCGTAATGCGATGTTAGCGGTTATTTCGCGTTGGTGGATGTATGATCGATATTTTCGTTGTGATCCGGATGTGATTATTGCGCGACAGGATCGTTCTGTTTTAACAATAGGGGAATCGCGGATATCGATATTGACCGGAATTATGACTGGTATTTCTATTACGAGTGACAATTTAAAGACGATTGCACCGGAGCGTCTGGAATTACTGGGACGTGCCGCAAAATTGCGGATGCGTGATGTAATGCCGTTAAAGTGGGAGCAGAATACTTGGCCGCAGGTTTTTACAGGGACTGTAGACGGTCGTAAATCTGTGGCGATTATAAATATTGAAGATCATGCGATTGATTATTCTTTTGAAGAGATTGGGCTTAATAAAGAAGAGGAAGTCGATGAACTTCTGCAGCCACTGGGCAAGCGGAAGTATATGATTACGGTTCCATCTCATGATGCCGTTTTACTGGTGCAGTAAAAAATAAGGTCAATTGAATAAAGGAGTGTTGCTTTTGTAAGGCGGCATTCCTTTTATTCTTTTAAAGATGAAGTGATTTCTTTTGCGTTTTAAATTTAGAATCGAAAAGGCATTTATTGATATCTGTTTTTTGTTTATTTGATAGGAAAAGTTCAAAAAAAAATAATTCTTTTTGAAAAGTGCCTTATATTTAAAAATTGTTTGTGGCTGTGATTTTTCATGTTGTGTGGAATCGAAACTTTTCTATATAAAAAATATGTTATCCTTTATTAATTCATCCTTATCTTTGGATTCTATTCGGACTCCGAGGCCTTGTGTCTTTTTAGATCGGGATGGCGTTGTTATTGTGAATAAGCCTTATCTTAGTGATCCGGAACAGATTGTTTTTACGTCAAAAGCTTTTGAAGGCCTTCGGCTTTTGCAGCAGTCTGGGGTTCGTTTGATTTTGATTAGCAACCAGTCTGGAATTGGTCGCGGATATTTTACAGAAGAAGAATTTAAGGCTGTTCATTATCGACTTATTGCTTTATTGGAAGAACAGCAAATTTATTTTGATGCGTGTTATTATTGTCCGCATGCTCCAGAGGAGCATTGTGATTGTCGTAAGCCATCGATAGGAATGCTGAAGCAGGCATGTGAAGATTTTGCCGTGATTCAAGAGTGCTCTTGGATGATTGGTGATTCGGAATGTGATATCAAATTAGCGCAGAATTTTTCAATCCGCAGTATTTTTCTGAAAAAGAGCGGTCCTTGTGAATGCAGTGAGGCTGATAAAACGGCAGTTTGCAGTAATTTGCTGGAATGTGCAAAATTAATTATATCCTAATTTTTAGAGGTACCGCATTTTTATAAAAAGTGGTTTATTGATGTTTGTACTGTTCTTTTATAGAAGCAGAATGCTGCCTGTTTTTTTTAGAAAAGGGGTGGTATTGAAAGATCGTAGGGATAGCGTGTGGCATTATGGGCAAAATGTGTTTTGTAAAAACTTAAAAAAGAATAAAATATTAAAGTTTTGTTAAAAAAATATTTAAAGTTTTGTTCTTTTATTATAAGTTAGTATAGTGTCAATACGTTAGCATATAAATAGCAATATAAAAAAATAAAAATATAGAAAAAATTAGTAAAAACGCTAGTTATAGCGTTTGCAAAGCTTAAGATAAGCGTATATAGTGTATCGGTTTCAATCGCGAATGAGTGATTGTGAAAGATTTTGACCTTTAAAAGCTTTTAAGTAAGTTTATTTATTTAGGTTTTATTTGTTTAATATTGAATGTAGGAGAGAGAAATGATTATGGAAAAACAGC
>JBAYAV010000395.1:0-3060 GCA_041669565.1 Lentisphaeria bacterium | reverse complement strand
GTACTATTCTTGTCCAATTTCGGCTTGGAGTGCCTTGAATTGGTAAAATGAAGTTTTTGCTGGTGCCATCGCTCATTGTTCCTTCCAGATAGAAACGGAATCGTGTGTCGGCAGAATCGGTTCGCACCATGGCTGAAAGTTGCATTTTTGTATTGGCAGGATACTTGTTTAATCTAGCTGCCAGGTCGCTTTGAATAAATAAAACATAGTTATTCACCCCGACATCCGGATTTTCGTTTTCCAATCGAACTGACTTTTGGCCGTCAGAAGCCACCGTTTCGTCGACGAAATGATGTCGGGCCAAGCTCAGTCGCTGCATGGTTTTCCAGTTTAGTGGCAAAGCTGAATTTTGCGATTCAACACTTTCAAAAGAAGGGTTAAGTAAAATATTTTCAGCTGGTAGCCAGCCTGGAGAACCCAATAGAGCAAAGGCCAATAATATTATTATATTTTTCATTTTATTACCAGCCCCTCCCGATTACATCAAGGTGCTCAATCTTGGTCTCAGTTTTGGTCATTGCGGCTGAGTGTCCATCAAGAAAAAGAGCATTGAATTGGTTCCCATGGATTTTTGTCGGAATATAGTCATTTATACAGGTGGTGGTTGAATTAAAATATTGACCGAAAGTATAGTATATACGTGGTGTGCCGTCGGTATTGTAGCCACCGTCATGTTTACCGTCAATGGCCTGAAAACGGATGGCTGGCTTATTAATTTGGTTGGTTAGAACCCAAGTCCCAGCCGTATTGTATGCCTGATAGCCACAGCGTCCATTGTAAGAATAGTTGGTGTAAGAGTTGCTCGTGCCATAATAGCCTCCATCATGACCAAGATTCGTGGGGCATTGAAACGTTTTGTCTTTCAGATTAGCAAAAGTTACACTGCTTACATTGTGCAAATATGGTGCCAAGAGTGCCCACCATGGATATCCTGGACCATATACTACTGGAGGAAGATAGCTGGTATTGTCATCAATATAAAAAAAGCTGGTTACGCCGATTTGTTTGAGTTTATTTGTGCAGCTGATTGTTTTGGCTTTTTCGCGTGCTTTGTTGAGTGCCGGAAGTAACATGCTGGCTAAAATGGCAATAATCGCAATAACCACTAACAATTCAATCAAAGTGAAATTCTTGGAAACCTTCATTTTACGACTCCTTTGTGATGGCTGAATGATGGATGGAAAAAAATCAACGCAAAATTTTCCCAATAAACAAGGAAAATCAGTTCACTAAAAACGGTTCAATCACAGACTGGTGCAATCTCAACAACAGGACTTGTGTTTCTTCAAATATTCATGGACATTACGAAGCAAAGTAGCCGTAATTCAAAATATTAGGAATATAAAAAAACAACTTTTTCATTATGTGAGCCATTTTCTTACGAAGTTCCGACAAGCTGCATAACGAAATTAATCCTGTTGTTATATTTAACAATAATGCAAATTGATAAAAAGTCAAGGAGTGATTGTTTTTTTATGTGGGTTGTGATTGGGGGTGTACCAAAGCAAGTCTTTCGGATTGGGGGATCCGACCCCAGTTTCACCAATCAATGAATTGACTTGATCCGACCAAGGCTGTCAGACGCCAGATAATTGTTCCGGAAATTGCGTCATATAAAAGGCCGGGGATATTTACCGTACCGGATCAATTAGCTGTCATGAAGATCTGATTTTGTTGTATTTCTTCATTAATTTTGTTTTTTTTGTGCTTCTTACGGTCTTCTTCCCGCCTTTTCTTCAGACTTAAAAGGCAGACAAAGTATTTTTCGACAAGATTTTTTTGCCGGGGCGATTCAGGATGAATCTACTTTTCGTCTTATTTTTTGATGAAAAAGTGTATTATATCCGTTGTTTGGGTTTTAGGAAACAAATAGAGAGCAAGGAGAGATACCCCTAGAAAATCGTCTGTAATTGCACTGGCTTCAGGCATCACACAAGCGTAAGGCGTTTTGTGACATCGCCGGTTCCATCCGGAACAGAAGGAATGCGGGTAATCCGAAGTACTCCGTAACGCATGTATAGCTTAACCCTGTGCTTGCGGAGACTGACAGAAAATCCAAGTTACACAACGGATTGTACACGGAACCGGATACTGCCCTTATATCATCGGCAGATATAACGGTGAAATCCTACGGTTTTCCACCACGTTTCCTCGCACCTTGATCAAAAACCGGAACGTTTAGATGGCAGAAAAACCGGAACTTTTAGAAGGCGTCTAACAGTCTTATAGGATTACGCAAAACTAGCCCCAGAGGGGCGGTATCAACTTAGCCCCGGGCAACGCCCGGGGTTACTGAACGCAAACAAACGATGCCCTGAAAGGGCATTTCAAGAATAGTCGGCAAGCGAGGCCGCCGGCACTCTATAGCCCGCGGCACGATTGAAGATATAGAACAAAATGAGCTGAACCGTACTATAATATCTTCAGAGGTCGCGCCCTCCGGGCGCTGGTTTTAGTGGGACTCCTTACCCCGGGTTGCGGCGCACTGCGTGCGCCTCACCTGGGGTTATGTCTGTGCGGCCCTTCGGGCCGGGTAATACATCTGCAAGTGGTTTATATCGTAAGAGTTGCGATCACACCCTGGTACCGCAGAGCCTGCGGCAGCTAATTCGGACACCTCCGTTTTATGGTATCAATGACAACTCAAATTAGCGCCAAATTTGTCATTCAGGGAGTCCCATGAAGCAACGACCCATAATTGTGTGTCTTAATCAGGATTTTATGGAGATCCATCCGTTTCTTCTTTTTCTTCGAAGATGGAGCCAGAGATTGTCAAAAATGGCGCCGATTTTGATTATCATCCACAGGCTTATCCGGGGCATTGGTTGGTTGTGCTTATTAATCCCGTGTGATGCTTGGCTTTGTTGATTGCGGTTTGAGTCAATAATTATCCTAGTGCGGATAAGGTTCATATCGATGTAGAGTAGGCTATGCTGGTATTTGTTTTTCCGGAAGGCGTTGTTTCGAAAAAGCAAGGCGAACCCGATCTTCTGAGAACGGATTCGCCTTGTTGTTTATAGGTACTGTGAACCTGTGAAAATTATTTTTCAATCCGGCTGT
>JBAYAV010000394.1:0-3063 GCA_041669565.1 Lentisphaeria bacterium | reverse complement strand
TTTCGTAAAAAAAGTGGATAAAGTTCCAAGTAACGAAATCGAACGAGCAGAGCGAATTAGAGACAAGTATTTCAACAACAAACTAAAAAAGTAAAAAACATGGCAACTAAAGAAATAAAAACAAAAAGCCTTTCAGAAATGAAAGACAAGTATATCGGAAAAAGCGGAACTAAAGAAAGAGAAGAGTACGAATACGAGTTGAGAATGGACGTTTTGGGTAAAATGATTAAATCAGCAAGACAAGAACGTCATTTGACACAGGAAGAATTGGGGAAATTGATTGGTGTACAAAAAGCCCAAATTTCAAAACTTGAAAGCAGTGCTAACAGCGCAACAATCGACACGATAATTAAAGTTTTCAAAGCATTAAAAGCCGAGATTAACTTTAACGTAAAACTAGAAAATACTTTTGTCGAACTTACCTGACAAATATCGAGTAGGTAAAGGGGAATCTCACCCCTAAACCTCTCACAGAACCGTACGTGAACCTCTCGATTCATACGGCTCTTCATGATTAAAGTCGCAATTAAGGCATAAAACCATGTTGCCAGTGGACAAACAGATTAGGGTAGCTCTTGGCTATTTCCTTTAAAAATCTGAAGGCTAACATCCATGGTCGACGCCTGAATCTTCGATACTTGTTGCGTACCCATTTGGCTATACGGAAATTCACTATTCTGAATAGTTTCCGCAGTTCGGATTTTCGGAATGGTGTATAATAATTTAGGATTCCCCTTAGTCGGATATTTAGCAACTCGGCTACCCTGTTTATCGAGAAATGTACCCAGCGGTGAAAATTCATTTCGAATAATTCACGGGTTATCCGGGCAATGCTCTTTTGACTGATAGCAGGTGTAAATCCCAACCTGATTTTACCTCGTGCCTTTACTATTCGGGGCTTAAAGGTAAAACCAAGAAAATCAAATTTCTGATAACGCACTTTGAACGGGGGTTGTTTCTTTTGGTTGAAACGGCAATATACGATTTTTGACTTCTCCCTGTTTAATTCCAGTTTGCAATCATTGAATCGTTTCTTGATTTCTTCCAATAGTCGCAATGCCGTTTTGATTGTGTGGCAATGAACCACTATATCATCGGCATAACGTTCAAAAGGCATTTCAGGATAATTCTTATCCATCCATTTATCAAACACTATATCCAAAAAGATATTTGCCAGTACTGGACTGATTACTCCGCCCTGTGGCGTACCTTTCCCAACACTATGTTTGAGTGTTCCATTGGGCAACTGAACAGGTGCTTCCAGCCAGCGTTTACAATACAGCAAGATATGTTTCTTGTCGGTATGATATGCTACGGCTTTCATAAGCAACTCATGGTCGATATTGTCAAAGAATCCCTTTATGTCAAGGTCTATTACCCAACTGTTATTCATACAGTTGATTCGACATTGTTCTAGGGCTTGGTGTGCGGACTTATTGGGACGATACCCAAAAGAGTTGGCACTAAACTTCTTATCGACAATAGCTTCCAGTTCAGTGGCTATGACCTGTTGTGCTACCCTATCCACTACTGTGGGAATACCCAAAGCTCGCATTTTACCATCGCCTTTGGGAATCAACGTTTGGCGGACTGCTTTTGGAAAGTAACTCCCACTTGCCATTCTGTTCCACAAAGGGTACAGATATTTACGCAAATTGCTGGCTACTTTAACGGTACTTACTCCATCTACTCCTGCACTTCCGCCATTGGCTTTCACTCTTTTGAAAGCTTCTATTACTTGCATCCGAGTTATCGGGTGCGACTTCTGTTCTTCTACGAAAATCATCCTTAAAAAAAAAATTAAGTTGTTATACATCTAAAAACTAATCATGTGAAGTCCTTCGCTTGCAGGGGCATTACTCCTACTCTCTCGGGTATGTTCGCTACTACGACTTCATCTGTCCCAATACTACACATCGCTACTTTCTGCATTTCCCATTGCGGGTTCTCTACATTTTCGCTTTGCATTGCAGCATTGGTTCTCCTGTTTCTTGAAAAAGCCCGAATCAGAGTTCTTGCCGTCTTAATGCCGTGCGGTGTGTAACCAGTAAATCAGGTTATCCGTTACACTTCTATCTCGCGAGGTCGCTCCCCTCTTGATTTTACCGCAGTAAAAGTTATTTTCGACACGTCAATAACGGTTTACTTACGTTCAACTCCTCTGCTCATACCATATAGTTACTCGACATACAACTGTCTGCAACTACTTTGACCTTGTCGCTAAGCACCAATCCATTGAAATCAGCACCACAAGGCGGTTTGGAAAAGCTTCCTGAAAAGCTTATCCGATAGACCATTAATTAAATCTTTGTCGGTTGTAAGACCTCTGTCATTGCCGTTTTTCATTGGTGACAGCTCGTTGCATTGACAATCTTTAAATAATTCTATCATCTTTTTCAAAATTATGCTACTTGTTAAAAGATATTTTATATCTTCGTACCCTAAAGTAGCGCAGGACACACTGCACGACCGCCTAACACACGCCTATGCTCACCTGATGGCTGACATTCACTTAGCAGTATTTGCTCCCGCCTTCACTTTTTCGCTTTGCGAAAGTGAAGCTCCCGCAAACCGCAGGTGCGCATAGCCTCGGTCGTTATGCGTAAGCTAAAAAAAGAAAAAAAGACCGAGATTGTTTCTATATATAGAAACTTTATATATCTTTGTACGTTATAACATTAAGAAAGAATCAATGAGATATTTTGAAACCAAATTTTTAGACGAGGCAGACGATTTTTTTGCTAAACTCGACCAGAAAACAGCCCGAAAAATCATTTACAACATTGATCTTGCAGAACAAACGAATGACCCAAGACTTTTTAAAAAACTTCAAAACGACATTTGGGAATTTCGGACAAAATATGCTGGACTTCAAATCAGACTACTTGCTTTTTGGGACAAGACAGACAAAAAAGAAACATTAGTTATCGCAACTCATGGTTTCGTAAAAAAAGTGGATAAAGTTCCAAGTAACGAAATCGAACGAGCAGAGCGAATTAGAGACAAGTATTTCAACAACAAACTAAAAAAGTAAAAAACATGGCAACTAAAGAAATAAAAACA
>JBAYAV010000393.1:0-3064 GCA_041669565.1 Lentisphaeria bacterium | reverse complement strand
TACCTTACGCCTTTTTTATTTTTTGTTTTACTAAAAAACAAAAAATAATTAGATTTTACAACTAAATTTTTAGTTTTTCTATAACAATCAGTATCTTTTTTTATGATAAATGATTTGTTCTTTTTCAAAAAGGGGGGTTTCATTCCGCCACTAGATAGATTGTTATGTTAAGTGTAACACTTATGCCAATCAAATAAAAGCATTTGGTTGGAAGTTTTGAAACCAAATCTTTTGTGGGGTTTTTCGTCCATTTTTAGAATCATCGATTAAGCAACGGGACCAGTCTGTGCTGATTTTTAAAATTTCGGCCGGTGCTGGGCTGTTTGTTTGGGACACCGATGTTCAGGATAAAAACTGGGCCTGTCAGCAGCCGACATCACATTTGCCCTAGTGCTAAAAATCAAAAATCTTATCAAGTAGTCTTTCCATTTACAAAGACTTTTGCCGGGCTGAAATCAGAATTCAATAACACCAAATCTGCAATAAAACCTGCTTCAATTTTACCTAGTTTACCGAGGTTTAGAGATTTTGCCTGATTCCATGATGTTGTTTTGATAAGTTCTTTAAGCGGCAAGCCCGTTATTTTGTGAACATTGCGCAAGCCTTGGAAGTAAAGCAGCGTGCTTCCGGCTACGGCTCCGGAGGGTAAACGGGCACAACCGTCTTTTACGGTTGCCATCATGCCTCCAAGGTCATATTTGCCGTCAGGCATTCCGGCAGCGCGCATTGCGTCTGTTATGAGTATAATCTTATCACAGCCTTTAACCTTAAAAAGCAATTGAATCATTTCCGGGGATAAATGAATCAGATCACAGATCATTTCAACATAAATATCATCGTGTAACATTCCTCCGCCAACCAATCCGAACTTTAAATGGTGCAATGGTGTCATGACATTACAGAAATGAGTCATGTGCTTCAGTCCATTTTTGCGAGCCTGTAAAAATTCTTCATAGCTTGCCGCGCTGTGCGCGCAGGAGGGCATGATACCCATTTCGGCAAGCTGACGGGTGAATTTCATTGCTCCTTCAAGTTCGATTGAATAAGAAACTTTTTTTACGGGGCAAATTTTATTAAGCCGTTTTACCAACTCAATATCCGGCGGCAGTAGATAGTCTGGGTTTTGGGCGCCGACACAATTCGCATTGAAAAAGGGCCCCTCAAGGTGGATGCCGGCAATTTTGGCACCGACAGGGGGCTGGTTCATGTATTCCGCGGCTATTTTCAGAGCTTCCGCCAGTTGTTGTTCCGGCAGGGTTAAAGTGGTTCCAAGAAAGGACGTGACCCCATCTTTCAGTTTGTCTTTTGCAATCGTATCCAGCGCTTCTCGGGTACCATCGCAAAAGTCAAAACCGGAACGTCCGTGAAAGTGAATGTCAATGAAACCGGGAACTAATATTTTGCCCCCGGCATCGATTATTTGTTCTGCCTCCGGCAATGTTTCACCGCGTTTAACTACAGCCTTAATCAAATGATCCTGAAACAATACAGATGCTTCATTCAAGTCAATATCGGGTGATATAATATGAGCATTTTTGATTAGAGTTGTCATGAAATTTCTCAAAGATTAATAATATCGTTCGTATAGGCTATTTCCGAGTTCGGATGTTTCAGTAGGAAAGATGCGGGCAATTCTGAGCTTATTTTACCGGCCTTAATTTCTTTTAACGGCGCGGTCTGTTCCGGAAAACAGGCGAGCAGTATAATATCGTCGGCATTTAAAATGCTGGACATTCCCATCGTCGCGGCGTGGCGTGGAACAGCGGCAAGGTCATTCCCAGCTGTTAATCGGGCATTTGTCTTAATGGTCAATTCACTCAGCTTTACAATATGCGAAGGGAGGGCGGCAAATCCATCCTGTGAAATTTTAGTTTCACTTATTGGCTCATTAAAGGCGATGTGTCCGTTAAAACCAATACCGAGCAATTGAATATCCAAACCACCCGCATCCGCGATGATGCCATCATACTGGGCGGTGTCGGTCGCATTTGGGTAAAACATATTCTCTTTTTTGAAACCGCGTTTGGGATCAAGAAGGTCGAAAAAATGTTCCGTCATGTATTTGCGATAACTCAAGAGGTCCGTAGTCGGCAAGGCATTGCCGTCGGGACCAATATACTCATCTAGATTAAAGCTTGCGAGTTTTTCCAGGTTTAATCCTGACTGGTTGAGCATGCCGGCTAGGACGGCATAGAGTTTTATCATCGTATTGCCGGTTGCTAAACCAATATTTACCCTTTGTCTGGCCTTTATTTTTTGATTGATTATTGCGAAAATACGTTCCGCACCATAGCGGCTCATTTCTCCGTAATTATTGACACTAGTCCATTTCATAATGATTGGCTCCTAAGTTTAAAAAACACATTTCATTTTAAGATTATTCAGCTCCGGGAGCAGCTGTCGTTGTAACTGCAGTCGTGGAGTAATCCTTATGAACAATATTCATTTCAGCAAATATTTCAGGGAAGATTTGTTTATAAAATTTACTACTCTTTCGACAAAGCAAACTGCGATGAAGTTGTCTTAGTCCCAGAGTGGCAGTTATCCAGGTGTTTGTCCAGCCGGATTCAACACACCAGGCCCCCCAGCCGTTATCGGCGGAACTACCGTAATATTCCCATAAATCATAATCAAACCCCCGCATCCAGCAACCATCAAGATAGGGCTGGGATTTGGATTTTAACTGAATTCGACACAGAAAATCAGCTATTTTGTTTTCTGCATTGATGTAAAACTCATCGCCGGTAGCTATTGACGCTTCGTGCAAGCCGACAAAAGCGTAATTTACAGTATAAAGCAAATCACACGCAGGGTCGCCATTTTCTTGAATCAAGGCCGCCTCTGTAGTACCGTATGATTCATTGGAACGCGGAGCAGGATATTTTCCGTATTTAATATCTCCCATCATTTCGCGGATAGCGCCACATTTAGTCCTGTTCTCAAGTAGAGCTTCAGCGACCTTGCGCAACCATGAACGATGTTCTTCGGTATCTTCTATTTCTACCAGGAAGGCAAGCGGTAACAGTAAACGGGCGTATTCCTGAGTTATGCCGTTGGTCCAGAC
>JBAYAV010000392.1:0-3064 GCA_041669565.1 Lentisphaeria bacterium | reverse complement strand
CTTCTTCTGTAACAAACTGCACTTGAAACTCTTTTGATGTGTTTGGATAATCAGCCATGACACTAATATACTACATATAGTGTTATTTGAAAATTGGTCACCCCAACTTTATACCCCCAATAATTTATTAGGAGGGTTTGTGGTTTGTTTTTGTTTTTCCATACCATCTAGGTTTTATTGCGCTAATAAGGTGTGCTTTCGTTAAAGTTTATATCTTTATTAAATCAATGTTATTCGACGGAAAATGATAAAAAATCGTCGAACTGGAAGCTTTGTCGAACTGGAAATATTTTCTATGCTACTACGGGGTATCATTGTGATTTGCTGTTGTTTTTATTTCGTATGTATAAAGGCGCGATTGTATTTACAAAGACCGCTTGATTCGGGGTAATCTGAAAACGTGTCATAACAAAGATACTTATGGAAGAATCTTTTACAATGTTATTTTTTTATAAGTTTTTAGGAACATCAAATTTGTTGTTTGAGAAGTAATTGTTAAATAAAACGAAAGGAGAATTTTATAAAGAGTTTATAATATTATTGGAAGTTTTTTTTATCGTTTATTATTTAAAATTGGAAGGGGAAAAAAATGAAAAAGAAAAGTTTTACGCTGATCGAGCTCCTTGTTGTAATTGCAATTATCGCGATTCTTGCATCCATGTTATTGCCTGCGTTAAGTAAGGCCAGAGAAAAGGCAAAGCAGGCGGTTTGTATGGGTAATCAAAAGCAGATCGGTTTGTCTGTAACAATGTATACCCAGGATTATGAAGGCTGGATGCCTGTAACGCAGATGAATAATACTTATAGGGACTATCCATATTATCGTCCCAACTGGATCGCTGGAATTCATACATATATTGATGGAAAAGAATTAAGCAAAACGTATATTTCGAAGTCGTTTTCTTGTCCATCAAGTCAGAGTGATGTTTATACGAAGAATGGTGAAGGAGGAAATTACATGTATTCAGTGTGGCTTGGTTTCTATGATACTTCCTGGGGGGCGCCGACGGCCTATCCACATTATAGTGCCCGCAAACTTGTTCGCTGTACTAAGCCATCGGAATGTCCGATCTTGGCTGATGGGAAAAATAATTCAAAAGACAGATGTTTTTATGATTTTGGGACCCGTGCGAATGCAATTCTTTATTTAAATTCTAGGCATTCTGGTGGAGTCAACACTCTTTTTGTTGACGGTCATGTAGGTTGGGAAAATATAGAGCAGCAAACGGACGCCGAGCTTCTCAAAACTTTCCGGTGGAATAATTTTTCATACTGGCCTTATTAATTTAGCTATAATATAGAATGATGTATCATAAAGGAGATTGTTTTGACTTTGTTTTATGCTGTACCTAGAGAGATAAAAAAAGGAAAAGAGATATTCGGTTAAGTGTTATTTGTTTTTTTCTGATTTTTATTTAACTATTCAAGTTGTCAGGATTCGTCGAATTCCTGGCAGCTTTTTTTTGGTGTTTTAAATTAGAATTTGTAGGTATGTTTTATGCCGCCATAGGTACTAGAATTATCATAACTTTTCGAACGGGTATACTCTTGAATGGTGGGATCCGGAAGATAGGCTGTACCAACATAAGGGCTGATGGAAAATCCTTGGGGGAGCTTGTAGCCTAGGACAATTTTACGCGTGAGGGAGCGCATTTTGCGTGACGAACCCCAGTATAAGCTTTCGCTGAGTTTTAACTTCAGGTCGTTGCTCAGCGGTAAAGACTGTGATATTTTGAATTCAGCATATTGCCGGGGCCGATAATTAGGGATTATTCTTCTTTATGATTTTTGTCCGCGTTGTCATGACTCATGGTTGGATAATCTTTATACGTTGCAGAAATATCGAATATCAAATCGGTGAAGATTGCACCATCCTTGATGGTGTGTTTGTAACCTACAGGTACTGATATTTCTCAAATGCATTTTTGTGGGGCTTAAAAGAACCGGCAAAATACCATTTTTTTTTGCAAAAGCGATATCTTTTTTGCCAGAGAGTGGAATATCAAATACATCAAATGGATAGGATTCAACGAACTCAGAATTCTCGAGATGCGGCAGCGATTCTTCACAGAAAAAGTTTTTTAGGGGTAAAATTCACCTTGCTTTCTTAACAAACGAATAAAATTAGTTTTTATAGAAGATATCATAATATGGACATCTTAATCAACAAATGTAACATTTCGATATATAATATAACATTCCGATAGTTGTAATTTAAGGGGATTGCATTATAATTTATAAAGACCATTTGTGGTTTTTTTTTCATGTCATTTAGATTTTTATTGTGCAAGAACGATTGCTTGCGTTAACGTTTATACTTTTATTAAATCAATCTTATTTTAAGGAAAATTATGAAAAATCGTTTAGCTGGAAGTTTTGTTGCAACTGGAAATATTTCCAATGCTACTACGGGGTATCATCGGGATCCGCTGTCGCTTTTATTTGGTATGTGTAAAGGCGCAGTTGAAAGCAATAATCGGGTTTTTATTCACAAAGACCGCCTGATTCGGGTTAATCTGAACTGGGTTCGGGATTATGTTTTAAGTATGAAGGGTTTTCGTTATTTTGAGCCGGACCTTGTCAGTTTTATTGATCTTATATTGGAAGAACAAACGGAGAAGGGGTTTTTCTTTGAAATAATTGCACCGTTGGGAACGGATATGCACAGCGGTAAATGCGTTGATAATCATCCGGAATGTCGAAAGATTATTCCCGGAAGTCGTTTCGGACTTTGCCGATTGGAACTTGAAGCCGATATCGAGTATTTGATGGTTGAGGGTGTTTTCATGATTTGGCAAGCTGTTGGGAATGATGATTATCTTCGACGGAATCTGCCGCGTCTTGAAAAAGGGCTGAATTATATTAAAACAGATCCCCTGCGTTGGGATGATACTTATAATCTGGCAAAACGGCCGCATACAATTGATACGTGGGATTTTTTAGATAACCGGCGTTCGCAAATGGATCGAACCATCCATCCGGATGATCCGATGGGGATTATGCACGGAGATAACACGGGACTTTACCAGGCAGAAATCCTAATGGCTAAAATGTACCGTGTCGT
>JBAYAV010000391.1:0-3069 GCA_041669565.1 Lentisphaeria bacterium | reverse complement strand
TTTTGATTTTTTTTACGGAAATCTTTTACAAATTTAGGGCAACTTCTTGTCGGATTTTCTACAATTTTACTGCCTTTCAGCACCACAAAGCCATCGCTAGTACATCTTCCTATCGCATTGGCAGTCGACCGTTTTAAAAATAGCAAAGTTTCCTCTTTATTTCCGTCTTTCGAGTCCAAAGGAGGTTCACTTAACGGAATAAAGACTTTATGTCCCAGGACACCCACGGCTATTTTTACATAATCAGCAAATTCTTCAAGTTCGCACTCTTTTTCTTCGGTCAGATTTCCCAAAGGCGGCTCATTGCCATTTTTAACCCGATATCGATTTGCCTTTATCGCCAGCGTTGTAAAATAATTCTCCAGAAAACTTATTTCTGTCGGGCCAAAAGAGTTGTTAGAAGTCGTAATAATAATAGCTTCCGACCAATAATCTTTTTCAGGATTACGCGTATGCTCCTGTAATCGATTTAGAACGCCTTTACCATTCTTTCTAGAACAAGCCTGCCCAACATAAACAACATTCTTATTATCTTCATCATTTTTTCCAAACAAAAAATAGACTCCGCTGTAATTCAGTTGTTCCCGTTTTTCATAATTTTTTAACTCCGTACGCGGAATTTTATATGCAACGCCAATCCAACCTTTCAGAGTATATTTTATACAACCTATTACAGTGCCATCCAACAGCAATAATTCAATCGTTTTTTTGCGAACCGCCATAAAAACTCACCTTTAATACAAACTATTCATAGAAACGATACAAACCAAAATTGGAATACTTTTAATATGATTCAATATAAAGCCAAAATATAAAAAAGACCTGACAGAGAACTATTTTTTGTAAAGATGATCCTTCCCTAAATAAAAGAACGGGAGAAAAAAGGAAGGGCTGAACGCTTCTTTCCGAGCTACAAAAAATCCCCACTTGCATCCATAAAATGCAAACGGGGACAGTTAAAACACTAAAATCTTAAAGATTACTCGAAATTAATAATTATAATTGGCAGCATTCTGATAGCCTTCACCAGAAGCATGGCCATCGCCTAAGACAACATTAAAACGCTCGCCATGACGTGCCGCTAAAGCATAATCCACAGTAGATGTTGTGCATTGGCCTGATGTAGCACTCGTATAAGTTACTGCAGTTAACCCAACATTCGTTGCGGATACAGAAACACAATCGGAAAATAATGTTGCTGCTGACGTTGTTGTTGCAGCTGGTCCATTCCAAATATCACCATAAAGGATGCATTCGGTAGGGCTGTCAATCACTGTTAAAATGATCGGATAAGCCGGATTTGCGCCATAGCCCAAATTGTAGGTACTGCTGGTTTCATTCCAATCCGAGATAATACCAGTAGATTCAGCCGGACAAACAAAGGACTGTGCATTATTTACCATATCGTTTAATGCTGCAGCCCACAATGTTGTATTACTCGTGACATTTGCAGCTTCAGCATTACAGTAACCTGTGGTTAAACAAGTTGAAGGAAGCGTGTCTTCACTATCTTCACTGTACATAAATGCGCCCAGACCAATTTGTTTTAAATTATTAACACAGGTAATATTACGGGCTTTCTCCCGCGCCTTTGACAATGCAGGCAATAGCATTGCAGCCAAGATGGCAATAATAGCGATTACAACTAGTAATTCAATCAGTGTAAAAAACTTTTTCATGTTTGTGTCCTTTTTTTCTTTTGTTATTTTTATTATATTATATTCATTGAAGCATGCTTTGCTTCATATCTATAAAACGAGGTTCATTCTGTTTTATTGCAATATCAACAAAAAAGGAATATAAATTTGTCATCACCAAGTTTTCATAGGGTGCATCAGATATGAATATCACCATTACCATAGTGTTCTTTCGTTCGAAAAGATCACAAGCACGACTTTCTTCTAGAATTTACCGTTAAATTTTATCAACGCACAAAAAGAAACAAAGACAAGATTACGTTTTATTAAATAAGGAGCTTTCTCGTCTTGTAAAACGGCTAGTAGTTTTCGACCATCATGTCCTAAATCAAGACATAATAATAATTCTTGGACAGGATATTCGAAAAAAACGGCAATTTTAATACAGCGTTTCACACCATTATAATATCATCATCGATAGATGAAGAATCAAACGCTGCTATTTCGTCAAGCAGTTGCCTTAAATTTTCTTCTGAAGGAATATTTTTCCCTATTACATTCTTGAAATATTCAATATCTGCAAAATCAAGATGAAGAAAAAGAGCCCTGCACATCATCTATTTTTCCAGATTCGTTTATCCAGCAAATCCACCACACCAATAGCCGAAGTAGCATAGCCCAGCCCCTTCATTTTCGCATATTTTTCCGTAATGACGCTACCGCCAGCCATCACGAAGACTTCTTTATTGAAGTCATCCCTTGACTGATCCATAAGTTTCAGGAGTTCATCAATTTTCTTATAGCCCGTTGTTTGATGACACGACACCGCGATAACATCGGCATCGGTCTCCAATGCTTTATGGACGAAAAACAGCGGTTTGATATCTCGACCGAGATACTTCACACTATATCCACCCGCAAGTAGCGCAAGGGCAAGCCATTTAGAGCCCACATCGTGAGGATCGCCTTCCAGCGTACCTAAAACAATTGTTGCCTTTGTTTCGATATTTTCCGCCTGCGAAGTAAGCAATTCAAGGCTTACCCGCGCGGCTTCGTAACCCAGAAAAATTGCGCTTGTAGGAAAAACTTTTGAATTCGAATAATATTTATCATGAATGATTCGAAGTCCTTCCAAAACGCCTTCTCTCATAATGAGCTCGGGGGGTTCTTTTGCATCCAATGCCACCTGCGTCCATTTTTCAACTTCCAGATAATCCCCAATAGATACCGACTTTTTTATCCGCTCAATATTTTTTGAAATAGTCATCCTATAGAATTCCTTTATCGACTTATAAAATTAATATTATTTTCACCAGACCGGTTACAATTTAATGGGATATTTGCCATATGTTTCAGCGGTCTTTACCATCGCTCTCACATTTTCATAAGGCACCTCAAGTGGAAGCATGCATCCCGGTCCGAGCATAAAACG
>JBAYAV010000390.1:0-3069 GCA_041669565.1 Lentisphaeria bacterium | reverse complement strand
ATATGCCACAATACTAGTTTTGCAAATAAAAAAGCCAGGAAAATTAAAGTTTTCCTGGCTAACAGAGGCAATAGGTTGTGTTATTAAGTGATTTGAGTGTAAAAAATCAATGGAAGTTCACATATATGGAAACCTACCAAGCAACCATAGGAGGTACCATGAACCCACAGAAAAGTACTATGTCCGTTCTTGCACAGATTGCAAGCTGGATACCAGACCGGATTATAGACAATCTCACCAAAAAGCATAAAATCCAAACGCGGGCCTTCAGCGCCAACAGTCATGTCATGACCATGCTTTACGCGCATCTGGCGCATTCATTAAGTCTGAATGACATATGTGACAGCCTCCATTAATCATGCCAGCCCCCCTGCTTCAGTGCACGTATCCGAGCAGGAACAGCCTCTCTCACGCCAACAAGACCCGCAATGTGGACATGACCGAGGAGTTGTTTTGAATGGTATATGAGTCACTATCATTCCGTTACCCCGAGTTTCTGATCTCCAGCCGCAATTATCCCGGCTTGCCCCACCGCTTCCGGACAAGAATCCTTCGCGCCGTTGATTCAACCACTATCAAACTGACGGCCTTCAATAGCACCAGCGTTAGAAAGCGGCCGTCAAAATGCATATGGCTACGAGGAGGATCTACAAAACAACGTGATGTTTGGAAGAAGGATAAAAGCACCGCCAAGGCAATGGCATGTTTGGAATCGAAAACGACGCACGTCCGTGCGCTGCTACGAGGGGGGATCGCGCCGTATTCCGTGTGCAAGCTCTATCAATGCTGTTGGGGCGTGAGGTGTTTTTCAAGGAAATCAAACAGACGCTGCAGCTGGCCGATTTCCTTGGGTATAACGGAAATGCAGTCCGATGGCAAGCATGAATAGCGTTGCTTGCCTCTCTTCTGCTGCGATTGCAGCCTCCGCAATACCAAGCATTTTCAATGGTCTGTCCACAAAGTCACTTCCATATCCTTAGTCCCGATATCTTAATATTTATTCATCAAGAGACATTCCAGTCCCCTCTTGCGGTCTTCTCTTAAATATTGATTATTCGTCTTTTTTTAGTTTTGGGAAACACGATTCTCTTTTAAAACAAAAGTGCCCCCTATTCCATAAAATGAAATACGAGGCACTAAAATACGAACAACCAGACAGACAACCAAAAGCTACTCTCAAAAATCTATGAAACAAACCAGCACGAAAAAAGCCATAAAGCATCTTTCGTTGAAAAGAATTGATTCGATTACAAGATTTTTACCGGCATCTAGATTCGATGGCCATCTAAAAAAAAATCAGAATTATTTATCATCACCTTGTTTGATAATGACACGACCTTCTGCGACTTCAAGAAGAGCGATATCCAGATTTGAACGCTCATCATCCGGTAATGTTGGAACTAACCGCCGATCACCTTTCGACAATTGAATTGCGCGTTTTGATACACCATTGATAAACAAACGAACGTCTTTAACCTTACTGCGTGCACGGGCTAAATATTCTTCATTCATAAAGACATCTCCTTGTTCCAATATAATAAAACTATAATAAGGAGCTGTAAAAAATAGGGACTACTTTTTACGCCATTTTGAAAAAAAGGGCTCCTAACTCATCCATGATTAAAATGGGGGTTATATAATCTAATGCTTATAAAATTTTTAGCAACCCCAATCAATTATTTTATTTTTACAAAGAAAATTTAAGCATCCCATATTACCACAAGCACGTGGCAGCAACGCCCTCTATTTTTTTTTGTTCCTCTTCAGAAAATTCCGTAAAAAAATCCAGCGCCGTCAACGATTCTATTTCATTTACTGAAACCAGAAAATTTTTCAATTTTTCAGTTCCGGTTTGCTGTTGGGGTATCAGCAATGCCATCACCACAACACGCCCGGCGCTTTCGTCGATATAGATTTTATAAAAAGCAGTCGGAACGGACACCCCCGATGATGTCTCACAAATTTCATTATGATTAAAAACCGGCCCCGTAATCACCCAAATTTTCTGATAGCGTGGCACATAGTTTTCCAATTCACGCAATTCTAAATCACGCCATAGCCCGATATTCAGATCATGCTTCCGCGGGCAAACATTAGACATCAGGAATGTCTCTTTTTCAGCTTTTTTACCCCAAATCGCAGCAATTCCGCAGCGTGGTACCATCTGTCCACGATCGAAGCCGCTGCCAATATATTCGGCCGAGGTCACGCGAGCGCGCGTCCGCGAATCCGTTTTAAAAAGCTGCGGTTGTTCCTCTGCCTGAAAACTTTGTTCAGCAGAAAGTTGGTATGCCGTCCAAATAGGGTTTCGTTTTTTATTATCGTATCCGCACCAAAAAGCCCTATTTTTAAGAATCTGATAATTTTCGCGTTGTTTATAATCTCGCAAAACAGGGACTCCGCCATAAACAGGGCAATCATCAAAAGGAACAGCCGCACGAACACAATTCTGCAAATGACAAGCACGATGGACATCACAAAGAAGATCATAAGCGCTGATTTCTTGTCGGTCCTGCAAATAATTTTTTACGGTATCGCAAATATTTTTTTGCATTGTGGGGGGCATTCGAAAGTAGCACAAGCCCATCCAAGCAATCCAACTTACAGCTATTAAAGCAAATAGGAATAGACCTATTTTGCCTTTTGAGAACTTTTTTTTATGCGCGGTACTTTTTTTTCTTGTTTTTTTTCTCACCATATTCTTATTTCTATTAAATTGATAACCAAACAAACGGAAGGAAGATAAAATTAATATACACCCTATATTTAAGCTATTCCCTGAATCCGCAAAGCAAAAATTTTGCGTCAATTTCATGGATTCAGGTTCCATATTTACAATCCCGATATGAATTTGAAAGCATCGCTCCTGGAAAACTCGATGAAGATATCTTTACCAAAGTTCCAGTTGTTTACTATAATGATGCAGATCAGGGGGAATAAAAAGTGCCATGAATCAAACGAAGCTACGAAGTAAAATTGCAGTTGATTATGCTCCTAGTGTAAAGGTCTGTTGATAACGTATTGGTGATAGACCTGTTATTTTTTTGAATCTTCTGGAGAAATGGTATT
>JBAYAV010000389.1:0-3080 GCA_041669565.1 Lentisphaeria bacterium | reverse complement strand
TCATTTTTCTCAAATTTTTTATCATCCACCTCGTATTAACAGTGATCTTGATGAAGTTCCCCAACTACTGAAAGTGGTGAATCGTTGGAAAAATCACCCAGCTCTTTTAGCCTGGTATATCAACGATGAGCGTGGTCCGGAGCTTCTCAATAATTTACAGGCGCATTATGATGCAATCAATACGGCAGATCCGAATCATCCTTCTTGGGGATTGCACAACAAGCCGTACGAGATGACGCCGATGATCAATAATTGTGATATTATTGGTGTGGATGAGTATCCGGTTCCCCAGCATAAAATATCCCGGGTCACCGATGCGGTAAAAAATACGCTTGAGGCTACCAGAAAATCACGGGCGTTATGGGCCGTTCCGCAAATCGCGAATCTGGGCGTTCATTATGGAAGTAAAATGCCCGATGCGCGTCCCCCAAGCCTTGTGGAAATGCGTAATATGGCCTGGCAGGCAATTTGTGGCGGCTCGAATGGATTGATCTTTTATTGTCTTCACGATTGTTTCAGGGATAAAAAATTCCCCTTTGAACAAACATGGCCGAATATTCGGCAGATGTCCCTCGAAGTTAAGAGCTATGAATCGATCCTTTCTTCCATTGAAAGCGTTCCGGAAATAAAGTTCAAAGCTTCGGCATCGTTGAATTGGATTGCAAAATCGCTGGATGGAATTCTTTATCTTTTTGTTGTGAACACCGGAGAGAATGCGGAAATTGCAGAGTTTACGGTTTTCGATAAAATCGATTCTGTTGAACGAATCAATATCGGGAAGGATAAGAATCTACAAAAAATAGAACATAATACGCATTCGTGGAAGGATGAATTCGCAAAAAATGATGTCCATGTATATACGATCAAGTTGAAGTAAGAAAGAGAACTTGCGCATAGAATATCCATTCTATAAAAAACGAATCTGTATGTAACAACGATATCTGTTTGGTGTTTTCTCTGTCTTTCCAAAAGGAGAAAACATTATTCAGATTGGCTGACGATAGTAAGTTTTATGGTGAGGCTCTGTTTCGTCATAAAACTTCAGGCCTATCGGCGAAATCATTGATTTTCTGAAAATAAAATATTGAAGCAGATCATTCAATGATGAATGGTAAAATTATTGAATAAGACAACAATTGACGAGCGTTCCAGAATCCTTATTAATCTTTTCTAAAAAAAGAATCGTATGATTCGCGTTGTAATTGTTTGATCTGTTAATTTATTACGTTTTATTCCAAAAAACGATTAGATGCTAAGAAGATCTTTTATTCAGTCTGTCTTTTGATGATTTCTGCAAAAAAGAAAGAATCCCTGAAGTTGAAAATGTTTGAAGTGGATTTTTAGCGGACGTTTATCGGCGGATAAAAAGAATTGTTTTAACATAGAGGACGGTCAATATGAAGTTAAACGACGTATGGGATTTTATTTATACGGAGAGCGTGCCCGGAATGGTTGATTTACCAACCGAATTTCCCGGCAAAATCTCTTTGCCGGGATGCTGGGATGATTTTTCGGATGCCTTCGCTGGTTTTTCCGTAAAAACGAATGAAGAATACAAGGCCGTTGATTCCGAACAGCTTGGTAGTACTCCGCCAGATGCGTCATTGCCTTTTATTTGCGGAACCGTATGGTATCGTAAAAAAATAAATATTTGTCAAGAACAGGACTATGTTGTGCTGCATATGGGGCCGGCCCATATGGATGCTGCTATTTTCCTTAACGGACAACTCATCGATAACCACATCGGTTACAGCACTTCTTTCGAAGTCGAACTTCCGGCAATGCCGCTGGGGGAAAATGAACTGATCCTTGCGGTCAGCAATACTCGGCGTGATCGGGTGGGGTGTTTGGTCCGCGGTTTTAAGGGCTATAGCGGTGGTATATTTGGCGATGTTGAATTGAGTCTCCATAAGCAATCGTCAATCAAAGATCTGTTTGTTTATCCGGATGAAAAGTTACAGACTCTCCATTGGAAAACGGAATTATATCATCCTCAAGACGGTTTGCTGCTACATGCTAAAATCTTAAAAGACGGTGCTCTCATTGATGAAATAAAAAGTGCCGAATTTAATTTTCAAAGCGATGCGACTGCATTAACTCCATGGTCGGATGAAAACCCAGAACTCTATCAGATTGAGCTTTCGGTGTTGTCTGAGGGCAAAATTCTTGATGTTTTTAAATGCGATTTTGGCCTGCGTAGGCTGACGACGGAAAAAAAGAATCTGAGGATGAATGGCGTTCCGATTTTTCTGCGTGGCAGTACGGAGCATGCCTATTATGCGGAAAGCTGTACGCCGCCCACTGAAAAATCATATTATCTAAGAATTGTATCCAAGGTCAAAGAGCTGGGCTTTAATTGGCTGCGTTTCCATACATCGGTCCCGTGCGAAGAATATATGCAGGCCTGTGATGAACTCGGGGTGCTTATTCAGGTAGAAGGCCCGGTGGGGTTCGGCATGCAGGAATGGCGCGATATTGTTCGAGCTTGCCGCTGCCATCCAAGTGTTGTGATTTATTGTGCCGGCAATGAAGAGCTGCTGAATGAAGAAAAGATATCTTATTTGGAATGTGTTGCAAGCAAAACAAAAATGCTTGCACCGGATGCGTTATTTAATCCGCAGGAAGCGCTGCGCGGCGTGGAGTACAGTTGGAATTTTTCGGACTTTGGTTTCCCGATCAAACGGAAGCCTTTCGTTCATAATCCAGCGCGATTGCAGCATTTGCAACGCTTTTCAGATGTTTTGGGACAATTTTCGTGGGGGAAATTGAGCTATTCGTCCACGAGTTGTGATCGGGATGAGCTGGATCGCAAGTTGGCATACTACAAACTGCCATGTCTTTCGCATGAGATTTGTATTCAGGGGACTTATCTTGATTTGTCTCTGGAAGAGCGGTATAAAAAGACTCGAATCGGTGGCCGTATTTATCAGCCAATCCGACAAAATATGATCGATGCTGGAGTTTTGGATAATGCGGCGTTGTATTATAAAAATTCATGCCGCTGGCAGCAGGCATTGCGGAAACAGTCCCTGGAAAATGCGCGCTCGTGTTCGAATTTGGCAGGATATGATTTTCTTGGG
>JBAYAV010000388.1:0-3101 GCA_041669565.1 Lentisphaeria bacterium | reverse complement strand
TTTACCATCGAAATGGGCGAGGTCGATGTTTGTTGAAACGGGCGCGTTTTGGAGGTTGACCGCAAATATGTAAAGTTGATTTTTCCAATTTCGAGTCATTAGCTTAATTGCTGGAGTGCTGGAATTTGCTTTGATTTCAGGGATCTGTTCCGATGTTAAAACAGGTTCGAGAAATTTTATTTCGCTGATAACGCTAAAGATCGTTTTCCAAAAATCAGCGTTCGCATCTACAATATAGGGCGTGCCCCATATAGCGAGGCCTTTTGCACCATGTACTATTGAATCATAGGCCATAAATCGCATCTGACTCCATGTTGGATAAACCGCATTCTTTGAAGTCCGGTCTTTGAAATGCGCCCAGGAAAAGCCTTGTAGCGTCATTATAATTGGTTTTCTATCTTGAACCGTTTCGCGCATTTTAACGCAGTATTTTCCAACACAAGAAAGGCTTGTGTCTTTTAAATTAGAGTGCCCTGTCGGGGGCGGTACCGGATAGATGTCAACGCCATAAATATCACAAGCTTTTCCGTATTCAGCAAGTTCTGCAATTGTTTTTCGTGGAGCCGCATTGATAAAAATCGGTCTTGATGGGTCGATTTTTTTAACGAGTTCATAGAGCTCTTTTAATTCATTTAGATCTTTTCCACCCCAGAGCGGCTCATCAACAAGAAAGTAAGCAAGGATTGCGGGGGATTTACAAACTTCATTTAATTCATCTCGGACATATTTTTCCCATGTTGTTTTATCCTTCGTTTTGGTTGCAGAAAAAACCAAGTGCTGTACGTAACAAATAACCTTCATATTGTTGTTTTCAGCTTGTTGTAATACGGCGGGGTTGGGCCATGTCATAAAACAGTTAAATCCAGCGGCTTTTATTGTTTTAAGAAATTCTGTTGTTTGGGGGCATTTCCATAATAATAGCGGAAAGATGGGCTTGTCATTAATTAGGAGGGTGTTGTCTTTCCTCATACGGACATTAAAACACTTTTGGGTGCAATATGTAATTGTAGTGTTTTCAGTATCTAAAATTGAATTGTTGGAGTCGAAAAAGGTGGTGGCAAGATTGTATTCTCCGGCCAGAGGATTGGGTATTGCAATTGAAAATTTAATTGTATCATTATCGAACAAATTATTTTTATGGTATATTGTTTTATTTTGCGGGTCTTTTAAAACGAAAGAGTATTGTTTGATCATTGGATTCTTCTTTTCAATAGAACCTATGATTTCTGGCTTTTCTGTGTTAAAAAAGGTGTTCCGATAGCAAGGAGAATCAAAGAATATGCATGCTTGTTCTTTTTTGATTTTTTTGCCTTTCGTTAAAAACAAGTCTTTGATGCGGATAATACCATTGTCTTTAACTTTAAAGCGAATGGTTATTTTTTCGTTTTTGGAAGCCGTGAATTGAAAGGATTTACGCTGCCATGTTTTTAAACAGTCATCCCATTCTGATTCAAATTGTTCGCTATTGACACTAACAAGTACTTTGACCCAGGGAAATCCCCCATTATTGGTTAGGGTCTCAGCAATTATGGAGTAGCGGAGAGTATAAAATCCTTTGGCTATTTCAGACTCAATAACTGCGGTGTTTTCTGAACTATCTAAGGTGAAAAAGCCCTCTTTCTTAAACTGAGAAACAAGGCTAGGTGGTGCGGTTATACTCTTTAGTTCTATTGTGTCTGTGAAGTCTTTGATCGATAAATTTCTGAAAAAACAGGTCGTATTTGCCGGAGTTCGGAGAACAAAATAGGGGGCCACTGCATTTTGAGGAAGAGTAAAATCAAAAGAGATCGTTTGCCAGGCATTTGTTCCATTTGTGTCGCTTAATGCGTTGCCACCATAACATAATTTGCCCTCTTTTCCTTTTTTTGACCATTCAACGTATGCTGTGCATTTTTGGTCTTTGGGAACCCTTGCTGAATAATTAACGGTGTAGCGTTTGCCTGGAATGAGCTTTAATCCATGTTGAATCCATAAATTAGATTTGCTGGAAAATTTTTCTTCTCCTGTTGACTGTAGACAATAATCTCCTTCTTTTTCAGGATCGGGAATCCTTTTGCCGGTAGTCGATCCACGGAAATTCCATGATGTCGGATATTTTGCGCTTGCCTTTTGAAGAGTGAAATCTGCATTTTCCAATTTATTCAGGGAAGGATCCGTGATTTCTACAATCGATAAATTTCGAAAAAGGTAATCAGCGTCTGGGGAACCGCGTAATACAAAATAAGGAGATTGTTTGTCCTTTGGAAAGCTAAAATTAAAACTGATATTCTGCCATCCGCCAGTTCCAACTTGTTCGTTTGTCGCATTGCCGCCATAGACTTCTTTTCCGTCTTTGTTTATTTTGTTCCATTCTACATATACCATATACGGATTGCCTTTTGCTGTTTTTGCGGAATAACGGACTTTGTAATATCGTTCCGGCTGCAGTGGTAACTCTGTTTGAATCCAAAATGTGTTTCGTTTTGTTGCTTTTTCTAAACGATTTAATTTTAAACAAAATTGCCCTTCTTTTTCAATGTCCGTAACCCTTTTTCCTGAAAAGGCTTCTAATGTGCGCCAATGTTCAGGAATCTCTGTGATGGCTTTTGTTTCTAAAAACTCAGCGTTTTTTAATAAATTTTGCGCGTTGACTATGATGCTAGTAAAAACAAAAAAGACTAATAAATAAATACTTTTTTTCATTTTTTTTTTAACCTTAATTCTAATTTTGGGGTGATTGTTGCATTGCGTTAATTATAAAAGTGCTATCATGTAGTTTAAATAATTTGTTTGAATTTATGGTAAATGCTTCTGTGTGTCTGCGCAATCTTTTTGATGAACAGATGTCTGAATTTTTTATGCCTGTTTTCTGATAATGATGCTATGAAAACCTTGATAGACTCTATGCTTATTTTCGAATAGGCATAATCCTCCTTAATGATTTTGAAATAACAAGTACTTTTTCTCTCGCGAAAGAAAAAATGCCTAAGTGAAAACTGTTGAAATTGATATCGTATTCATAGAATCAATTGTATCACGCTTCTACTCTTGTTTATACTGTGATAAAAAACGAGAAAATATTATTATCGCTTAATGTAAATGAAGCATGACTTTTTTCGAAC
>JBAYAV010000387.1:0-3132 GCA_041669565.1 Lentisphaeria bacterium | reverse complement strand
TTTTAAAGAATTTCCAGGAGTGTCCGCCGTTAATGACTTCGATGTCGCGTCGATTATTTCGTAAATCGACTGCGCCGATTCGGTTGATGTTTGAAATTTATCAATCAACAAAATCGACACTTCATTGTCTTTTATTACAGCCGCCTCTTCAAAATCAATTGATCCTATGGAAATTACGGCTGCAGGGAATGTCGCTAAATCGGGCAACATCTCAAACAAATTTTGATAGCTGGTTAATGCGGCAATTCTTACATCAAGAAATATTCCCAATGCTTCCAGCCGAGCTTTAAGAGCTGTCGTTATTTCGGTTAATGCTACATATTGCATGATCTTTGCTCCTTTGCAAACATGCGAGATGCTTCGCGATTGGCCAATGCAAAAAGTTCTGCTTCTTGAGGAAACCACGGATTTGGATCTTGATGAACGTGCTTTGCCAAAAAGAAAAGACCATGAAACCGGTCACCTTCTGAATATCCTAGAACTTGTGTTCCTGGTGCTACAAAAAGCTGCCGAGTTGGCGTTTCCCACTCATACGCGCTTTTGTCCCCAGCATCGGGGAATGGGATTGTTAGACACTTCTTCGTTGTTGGACGAATATCGCCGCCATATTGCTTCTGATTTGCTCCGCGTTTTGCCGATGTTACCTCCGCAGAAGATGCACTTGTTTTGCGCACTTGAATGCTCCTAGACAAGTCTTTCCACCAACGGCGACCCGGCTTTCCCCATGCCGTCTTGCGAGCGTCAATGGCTGCCGACATCGCCCAATTCTTCGCAAAAGCCTCGCGATGCGATAACGCATTGATAATCTTCTGTGTTTCCGCCTTGATGTTTGATGTTACTTTTATTTCCATTAGAAACCATCCATGTTTTCACGATTAAAGATTGGCGGGTCACATTGGATAATAGACACGCCGGCCGCCCCAGACTCGGATTCCGCCGGGTCTGCTGGTAGCTGGAATGTTCCCGATGCACAACTTCGCAATAATTTACGCACTTCATCCGAACGCCTGATCACTTTTTCTGGAAGCTTTGAGCCTCCTCCGTTCATATAGGCTCGTTCCACCGCCAAAGTCAAACACCAGTCTTTCAATAAAGACAAGGCCTCTTCTTTTGTAACGGGAACGGTATACCGTACAGCTAGAATCACGTCTATTTCAGAAGACGCGGCTTCTAAATCAGCGGTTATCTTTTCATCGTCATTCTGATAAAGAGACACCGCGATTGACCCCAAGCGTTCAGTTAAATTTGCAATCGTTGCGTACATTGTTGCTTACCTCTATTTATCAGCCCGCGGCTGCTTCATTAACTGTTACTGCATCAGCTTCCACAGTCATGGTCGTAGGAGTTACGGTCATTGCACTCGCTGTGACATTAACGGTGTTTTCGGCTGCTGAGATTGCCGCAATTGCTGTTGCGGGATCTTGTAAGCCAGAGATTTTGCAGATTCGCTCTGCTGCGTTATGGAATTCAAACGTGAATTCAGTAATTACCATCCGACTAATTCCGTCAGTGCCTTTTGTGGTAGAGTCTTCATCGCTGGTGGGATGCAGATAGGAAATACCGAACGCGGCCTTGTCAACAACAAAGGCATCGCAATCGTCAAAATCAACATCGCCGATAATCGTCATGCCGCCACCGCCGGATTCATTTATGATCGTTGCAACATAAACGCCACGTGTGGGATCATCTCGCTGAATTTGGACCTTGTCTTTTAGTTCGTTACTCAGAACGCGGGCCTGCGCAGGGCTACAAACTACCGCAGTGGGCGTTCCACCAGCTTCGGTGATCTTTTGCGATGCGTCATTTACCAGCTTCGAGCTAATCCGTGCCCCAGAGGCCACAATTGACTTGGTACAAAAACTGTACAACCCACCAGCTTCGCCATTTTCGCCAGCCGCGTCTCTTTCAGTACGCACACCCCAAATAGCGCATCGGCTTAAATCCCGGCGGGTTTGATCCAAGGCAAATTCCGTTTGGCGGGCGATGGAATTCTCAACTTTATCATAGGTTGATGTATCTAAATCAGAGCGCGTAATGCCGGTATCCTTGCGGATGATCATAGTGTAATTGTATTCTGTCCCAACGCTGCGATGCGTATTATCGCCTTCGCCAAGCTTACTACCTGCCGCGATTGGGGTGGAGATGATCTGGCAAACGTCATTTGCCGCCATTGCAGTTTTTGTAGAATTCCCATTGGCTGCAAAAACAGTGGCTTTGATTTTGTTGTTTGCTGCCAATTCTGATACCTTGAAAATAACAGCGTATCCTTTTACTTTGAATTGTGTTCCAACGCGCACTTTTGCGTAGTCAGCAGCACTTAGCGTAGCAGCGCCACTGGCGTATGCCGTGACTGTGAAACCACGCCCTGCGATGGAATCCTGAAGCCATTCGTGCTTTGTGTTGGTGGCTTTCGGCGCGGTAGTAAATAATCCCAGAAAACCGCCATATTTTTGAACGACAGTATTAAGAACGGAAGACAAATCCCTGGTTTTATTGGTCAGGGAATAAACTTTTACAGGATCAGACATAATTTTTACCTCTTTTTTTGTTTTTTGTTGAGCGGATTAGCACATTATTGTGGTTGGAGCCGCGGCTATAGCCTCTGAGATGCTTGAAAAATGGGCTGGTTTTTTACCTTTGGATTTCTCCGACAGTTGCAAGTTATCCACAGGGACAGCACTGCCGGCAACTCGCGTTTCTAAGTATGCACTCAGCTGAAGGGAATTCAATCCCTTGAAAAAAGGTGTATCTAAATCCGCTTTGGTTAGCTTGCTTTCCTTTAGCCCCTGATTTTGGATCATCTGGAGCTTGTTCGCTTCGTCCATTTTTACGCGCTTCGACTCAGAAAGCTCGAGATTTTTCACTTTTTCTTGAAGCTCTGGCAAGGAATCGCTGTTCGCCTTAAGCGCAGCAAGCGTTGGTTTTAGAGTTTCCGCGGTAACATCAGCGCCAAGCACATCATGTATCGCCTTTAGAATATCCATGTCTTTCTGTGGCGGTGTAGGTGGCGTAACCGGTTTTTTAGAATCTTTTTCTTTCGGTGGATCGACCTTTTTCTCAGGTTCTTTTTTGTCAGGCATGTCTTTTTCTCCTTTTTTTGTGAGTACAGCCAGAAGGTCCTCTGGTGTTGCT
>JBAYAV010000386.1:0-3140 GCA_041669565.1 Lentisphaeria bacterium | reverse complement strand
TTTTAAAGAATTTCCAGGAGTGTCCGCCGTTAATGACTTCGATGTCGCGTCGATTATTTCGTAAATCGACTGCGCCGATTCGGTTGATGTTTGAAATTTATCAATCAACAAAATCGACACTTCGTTGTCTTTTATTACCGCAGCTTCTTCAAAATCGATATTCCCTATGGAAATCACCGCCGCGGGAAATGTCGCTAAATCCGGCAACATCTCAAACAAATTTGGATAGCTGGTTAATGCGGCAATTCTTACATCAAGAAATATTCCCAATGCTTCCAGCCGAGATTTAAGAGCTGTCGTTATTTCGGTTAATGCTACATATTGCATGATCTTTGCTCCTTTGCAAACATGCGAGAGGCTTCTCGATTTGCCAACATAAAAAGCTCCGCTTCTTTAGGAAACCATGGACTCGGATCTTGATGAACATGTCGCGCCAGAAAGAAAAGGCCGTGGAATTTTTCACCTTCCGAGTATCCTAGAACTTGTGTTCCTGGTGCTACAAAAAGCTGCCGAGTTGGCGTTTCCCACTCATACGCGCTCTTGTCCCCGGCCTCAGGGAATGGTATTGTTAAATACTTCTTTTTTGTTGGGTAAATATCCCCACCGTACTGTTTTTGATTTGCTCCGCGCTTCGCGGAAGTTACCTCCGCAGAATTCGCGCTTGTTTTCCGCACTTGAATACTTCGTGACAAATCCTTCCACCAACGCCGCCCGGGCTTTGCCCATGCTGTTTTGCGCGCATTAATAGCTGCCGACATCGCCCAAGTCTTCACAAAGGCCTCGCGATGTGATAGCGCATTGATGATTTTCTGCGTTTCTGCTTTGATATTTGATGTTACTTTTATTTCCATTAGAAGCCGGCCATGTTTTCACGATTAAAGATTGGCGGGTCACATTGGATAATAGATGTTCCGGCTACCCCAGACTCGGACCCCGTCGGGTCTGCTGGTAACTGGAACGTTCCTGCTGCACAACTTCGCAATAATTTACGCACTTCATCCGAACGCCTGATTACTTTTTCTGGGAGTTTTGAACCTCCACCATTCATGTAAGCCCGTTCCACCGCTAAAGTCAGGCACCAGTCTTTTAACAGCGACATGGCCTCTTCCTTCGTGACTGGGACGGCATACCGAACAGCTAAAATCACGTCTATTTCAGAAGACGCGGCTTCTAAATCAGCGGTTATCTTTTCATCATCATTTTGATAAAGAGATACCGCAATTGTTCCTAAGCGTTCAACTAAATTAGCAATTGTTGCGTACATTGTTGGTTATCCTTGTTTATCAGCCCGCTGCTGCTTCATTAACCGTCACTGCATCAGCTTCCACGGTCATTGTCGTAGGAGTTACGGTCATCGTACTTGCCGTGACATTGACGGTGTTTTCAGCTGCGGCGATCGCTGCGATTGCCGTTGCAGGATCTTGTAAGCCAGAGATTTTGCATATCCGTTCTGCCGCATTGTGGAATTCGAATGTAAATTCAGTGATTACCATCCGGCTAATTCCGTCCGTGCCTTTCGTGGTTGAGTCTTCATCGGTTGTCGGGTGCAAATAAGAAATCCCAAACGCGGCCTTGTCAACAACAAATGCATCGCAGTCATCGAAATCGACATCGCCAATGATCTGCATACCACCGCCCCCAGACTCGTTTATGATTGTAGCCACGTAAACACCGCGCGTGGGGTCATCCCGCTGAATCTGGACTTTGTCTTTCAATTCATTACTCAGAACTCGAGCTTGTGCAGGGCTACAAACTACCGCGGTGGGTGTTCCACCAGCTTCGGTGATCTTTTGCGATGCATCGTTTACTAGCTTCGAGCTAATCCGTGCCCCAGAAGCCACGATTGACTTGGTGCAGAAGTTGTATAAGCCACCAGCTTCGCCATTTTCACCAGCCGCGTCTCTTTCAGTGCGCACACCCCAAATAGCGCATCGGCTTAAATCCCGGCGGGATTGGTCCAAGGCAAAAGCAGTCTGGCGCGCTATGGAATTCTCAACCTTATCAGCGGTTGAAACGTCCAAATCAGAGCGTGTAATGCCGGTGTCTTTGCGGATAATCATAGTGTAATTGTATTCTGTCCCAACGCTGCGATGAGTATTGTCGCCTTCACCGAGCTTACTTCCCGCGGCCACTGGCGTGGAAATGATTTGACAAACATCGCCCTCTGCCAAAGCGGTTTTCGCCAAGTCTCCATTGGCCGCAAAAACAGTCGCCTGGATAGTGGGAGATGTGGTAACATTTGATACCTTAAAGATAACCGGATGGCCCTTCACTTTGAATTGAGTGCCGAGGCGAAGTTTTCCAAAATCAGCCGCGCTCAGCGTTGCAACTCCTTCATCATAGGATGCCACGGTAAATCCACGGCCCGCGATGGAGTCCTGGAGCCACTCGTGCTTTGTGTTTGTGGCACGCGGCGCCGTAGCGAATAACCCCAAAAAACCACCGTATTTTTCAACGACAGTATTGAGCACGCTGGACAAGTCCCTGGTTTTGTTTGTCAGGGAATAAACTTTTACAGGATCAGACATAATTTTTTACCTCTCTTTTTCTTGTTTTTTTGTTGTTGGACGAATTAGGCCATTATTGTAGTTGGGGCGGCGGCGATTGCTTCTTCAATGCTTGAAAAACGAGACGGTTTTTTACCTTTGGATTTCTCCGCAAGTTCTAAATTTTCTACCGGGACGGCTGAACCCGCAACTCGCGTTTCTAAGTATGCACTCAGCTGAAGGGAATTCAATCCCTTGAAAAAAGGTGTATTTAAATCCGCTTTGGTTAGCTTGCTTTCCTTTAGCCCCTGGTTTTGGATCATCTGGAGCTTGTTCGCTTCGTCCATTTCTACGCGCTTCGACTCAGATAGCTCGAGATTCCTCACTTTTTCTTGAAGCTCTGGCAAGGAATCGCTGTTCGCCTTAAGCGCAGCAAGCGTTGGTTTTAGAGTTTCCGCTGTAACATCAGCGCCAAGCACATCATGTATCGCCTTTAGGATATCCATGTCTTCCTTTGGCGGTGTAGGTGGTGTAACCGGTTTTTTAGAATCTTTTTCTTTCGGTGGATCGACCTTTTTCTCAGGTTCTTTTTTGTCAGGCATGTCTTTTTCTCCTTTTTTTGTGAGTACAGCCAGAAGGTCCTCTGGTGTTGCT
>JBAYAV010000385.1:0-3145 GCA_041669565.1 Lentisphaeria bacterium | reverse complement strand
TGCAACACACCATAGATTCTCACCATCATGCTGCAAATAAAAGATGGTCTTTTCTGGAATTCTGTGTTCCTTGGTTGAATGATTGGAAAAATCAGTTACGATGGCGGCTTCCGTCCAATCCTCAGGCTGAAAACACTTTGTGGTAGCAAGTCGTTTTGCAGTTTCTTTTTTTACTTGTGGAATTTTCAATTCCGGCTCTCCCATTAGCGATAAGCAGAAACTGAATATAAATAATAGGGAAAGAAAATTCATCGGATTGATCCTGTTGCATTTTGTCCAATACTGTCTCATAGATACCCTTCCAGTAAGTCTCGTTCTCCTCCTGAATATGTGGTAACTCCTTTGGGAGTATGAACGATATCAACATGACCATCACCAAAGAGGGCATTGGCTTTGTTATTATGCCGCCATGATTCAAGATTACCGTTTTCAATAGGATTCCAATTGCATCCGGCTGTGCCATCGACAAGCACGTATCCGCTGTTTTTGAATTCAGTTATTTTGGGAGCATAAATGTTTTGGCCATTGAATTGCTCTGTTGAACTCAAAACACGAATAAGCACTTGTTGGTTCATGGCCATTGATTCAACATGCTCCCAGCCAGCCGGGTTGTTATCACTCGGACAGCGACCGTAGGTCTCCATGTCATTAGGTAAATATTTCCATTTGTCATAAAAGTAGCTCATTGGGTCACACCACGATGTCTGCCAGCGCCGATATACTTGAAAAAACACACGATCATCCGAGTCATTTGCATACATCACGAATGTATTGCCCCAAGTTTTCAGGTTATTCTTGCATTGTGTCGCCTTCGCGGCTGCCTTAGCCTTTGATAAGGCAGGCAATAACATACTTGCCAAAATTGCTATAATAGCAATAACTACCAGAAGTTCAATCAGCGTGAAAACTCGTTGACAAAGGCACATCGACTTCAGTCCATCAGTGGAGCCGGGTATGAAATACTTTTTCATGCGGCTTTTTTCCCGATTTTCGTCATTCTGGATCGGTTTTGTTCTTGAACAAATACTTTTCATGATCTGAATCCTCCTGTGTTTAACTTTAACTACTAATTTGCCAATTTTTTTATAACAGTTTCAGGCAAAGTTAAAACTGCTAATTTTCTTTTCATTACAATTTACTTTTCTCTTATGACTTTTATGATTAAAAAGATTTTGTCGAGTAATCTTTCCACTGAAAAGGCAAGGTTTTCTTGATTGGTTCCAGATGATCACTTTGCAGGGCAGAAAGCAGAGAATCAACGGCGTTTTTGGCGATGATATCGAGATCGTTCATACATACAATTGTTTGTTTTAAAGGATACACAAGTGGAATTTGCTGATTACCAGACGTGACCAGCCATGGCGAAGATTTGCATTTTGATGTTGATCGTACCAATTCGGAAGCAACGGCTAAAGTGACCATATCATCAAAACAAATAAGTCCATCAAAATTATTAATCATGCCGGATTCTAAGGCTTCATGAATCCATCGAATACCGTCTGGTACAGTTTTTATTCCTGAAATCATCGTTATGGACTGCAGTGATTCAAGCTGCAAACAATTTACAGTGGAAGTGTCGGATACAAGTAAACCAAGACGCGAACAGCCTTTGGCCCGTAATCTCGTAACGGCCCCAGTGATATATTCCGCCATATCGTAATTAACATAATTCATTTCACAACTAGGGAAAAAACCAATTTTACAGATGAGTGTATTTGCTTTGTTAGCAAATTCTTGCACCTCTGCTGAAAGTCCTGCAAGATCAAAAACGGCATCTAATGCATGCTGCTCAAGATTGCGTTTTAAGCCGGGAAAAGTCTCCAACTGAAAACCGTCTATTTCCGGCAAATCTAAGCAATAAAAAATTACCGGCTGGCAGCCTCGCGCCAATAAATACTGTTGCAACAGATGCAATAAGCAGCAGTTGTATAGACTGGTAATAAGCGGAGGCGGGGTAATGCCAATATATCTGCCAATATGACCATCCGTGTTCGGACGAAGTATGGTGACACCTACTTTGTCATGAATTTTCAGTATCCCTTCATTGGACAATTCCTTTAGTGCCGTACTAACAGTAGCAGAACCTACATTTAAAGAAGTGCAGAAACTCTTTTGCGACGGCAAACGACGACCATATTTCAATTTATGATCGTAAATATATTGAATGATTTTTTGCTTGACAAATGTTACTTGCTGAGTAGCCATAATTCTCCTGTGCGTCGAAAATTCTTCACGCATATAGATGTAATCTAAAATCAGATTACAGGTTGTACTATAATCTCACTTTTTAAGATGTCAATATGCAAGTCGTCAAAAATACCTGTTTTTTTTATGGGGTCAATGTCTGTGGTGGTATTTATCGTTCATAATTTTGTTTTTATCGGTATAATAGTGATGTCTTTGTTCCGACGTCTTGGCGGGAGGGTACAGAGACGCAAAATATTGCGTCTCTACGAGAAAATCTTCAAAATAACGTGATGTTTGAATTAAGGATAAAGACGTCGCCAATGCAATGGCATGTTTGGACTCAAAAACGACGCACGTCCGTGCGCCGCTACGTGCAAATTTTCCAAAAATGTGATGTTTGAAATATCAACAAAAATGCATGATATCCCAATATCCGTATTCGACAATATACAAAAAATACCCGGATTTTTCAAAATATACAGAAAGACGTCGCCAAGACAATGGCATGATTGTACCCATGAGAGACGCGTGAGAATGATTAACAACACCCATTTTAGCAGAAAAATTGAAATCGCTTGAATAATGAATGATTCGATTAAAATGGTAGGGGCGGAATATTTTCCGCCCGTTCTTGCACCGCCGCTGATTTTTATATACGTACATCGCCAAGACAACCGATGTTTGGAATCAAAAACGACGCACGTCCGTGCGCCGCTACGTGCAAAATTTCCAAAAATGTGATGTTTGAAATATTAACAAAAATGCATGATGTCTCAATATCCGTATTCGACAATACACAAAAAATACCCGGATTTTTCAAAATATACAGAAAGACGTCGCCAAGACAACCGATGTTTGAAATCAAAAACGACGCACGTCCGTGCGCCGCTACGTGCAAATATTTCAAAAAATGCGATGTTTGAAATAATGTGGTTCCATCATTCATCATTCATCATTC
>JBAYAV010000384.1:0-3152 GCA_041669565.1 Lentisphaeria bacterium | reverse complement strand
TCAGCAAAAACAGAATTCTGCATCGCTGGATTATTTAAAACAGCTGGAGTTGCTAAAGGATCATGAAACGATTGCGCATTTGGCTAATGGAATTCAGCGTTTTACTCTGCCGGATGAGTTTGCCTTTGTTTTGCTGTATCAAAAATTGGCGACGGAGTATAGAAATGTTCCTGCGTGTAATGAATTAGCTCAAATTTATTTGAATCGTCGGCAGTTGGAAAAAGCGTTGTCTTGGTGCAATATGGGGCTTAAACTTGTCGATGAAAATAATAATTGGCTAAAAAAGAAATTGCAAGAGCTAAAACATCAGATTACCGGCACTTTTGGTGAATTCAAGTTTGATAATCGGCCGCTTGTTTTCGGCAGCCCGACGATCATCCCCTTTGAATATCGTAATGCAAAATCGGTCGCCTTAACATTGCAGCCGGTTGATTCTGAAAAAATGATGGCTCTTTATGAGAAAAATATAATGGACTCTGAAAGTGGGCTGCAGGACAGTAGCCGTTTGGAATCTTTTTTTGCGGAAAAATCTGTTTATCGCAAGTTTCTTTTGCCGGCGGTTAAAAAGTGGAATGAGAAATTGCCGGCAGGAAGAAAATATTATAGCCATCAGAGCGATCTTAAAATTGTTTTTCCAAAGCCCGGCATTTATTTGCTCACCGCAGAAATGGCTGGTGGGGTGATTAGTCGCATCCCTGTCGTTTGTGAAAATATAAAAATCATTACCAAAGGACTTCAAAATAATGAATTGCTATGGCAGGTGTTTCAGGCTAAGAATGGGCAGCCGATTGCTCATCAGAAATTAAATTTTTTCTTTTACCGGGCAAATTGGGACTCGAAAACGAGAAAGCAGACTTTGTCCCATTATCAGTTCAGTGCAGTGACTGACAGCAATGGCGCAATTATGGAAGATCGGGAACAGCGTTTTCCCAAAGAATTTTCGTATGGCGGTTATTGGCTTTGTACAGGGAAATACGCCGACGGTGCTTTTTTCTGTTGTGCCAGCCATTCTTATTTTTCGGGAAGCAATTCGGTGTTAGAAGGTACGCGAAGTCATTCGAAGGCAATTCTAATAACGGATCGACCCGTTTATCGTCCTGGTCAAAAAGTCCAGCTTAAATTTTGGGGCCAACAGGTGACGTATTTGCCGGATGTAAAAAATCCGTTTCAAAATCAAGTGTTGAATATCGTTGTTTTGGATCCGCGGCAACAGCAGATCTGGCCGCCTTCAAAAGATAAAATTTCATCCTCGACAGTGGATGCTAAAATGGATGAATATGGTGGATGGAATGGTGAATTTACACTGGGCGAGGATGCCGCGCTAGGCACTTATTCGGTCGTTGAAAAAGGGATGACCGTTGGCTCTTTTCGGGTGGAAGAATATCGCAAACCTGAGTATGAAGTGACCATTGACACCCCGGCAAAAGTGCCGTCGCTGGGAGAAAAAATCCCGATCACGGTTCAGGCCAAATATTATTTTGGTGAGCCGGTGAAGGATGGCGACGTTATTGTTAAAATTTTGCGCTACGATTATCAGGATGCTTACTGGCCGATCGGGCCATGGAATTGGCTGTATGGTGATGGCTATTGCTGGTTGGCCGAGGATTATTGCTGGTATCCGCATTGGCGCTCTTGGGGCTGGAAACGCCCCTGGTTTCCGGGCGGGAGGCGTTATTACGGCGGTCGTCCGGAAGTGGTTTTGAATATGCATGCTACGCTGGATGAGCAGGGCGAAGCACAAATTTTGCTGGATACCGCAATGACGAAAAAGTTTCTTGGTGATCGGGATCATCGTTATGAAATCACGGCGGAAGTGCGCAATAAAGCCCAACGGACCATTATGTCTCAAAAAGAAATTGTGGTTAGCCGAAAGCCTTTCCAAGTCATGGCCTGGACTCGTGGCGGTTACTATCGGACCGGGCAGGAAATTCAGGCGTGCGTGCGCTCGGTTTCTTCGAATAATGAGTCCCTGAAAACAACGGGAAGGCTGCAAATTTACCGTATTGAGTATTTCAAAGAGAAAGCGCCGAAAGAAACATTGCGGGAGGAATTTGCCGTTCAGACGGATGAAGATGGCTTTTTTGAACAGCATTTTCAGATTGCCGAATCGGGGCAATATCGTTTGGCCTGGACGATGAAAAATGGGAAAGATCTAGTGACTGGTGCCTGTATTATTGGTGTTTATGGTAAAAAGATCAAGGATCAAAATTTTCAGTACAATGATTTGGAATTAGTGCCGGATAAAGCCGTTTATCAGCCGGGGGAAACGATGCATCTTCGGGTCAATACAGCGGCAAAAAACAGCATGGTTTTGTTATTTATTCGTCCTATCAATGGGGCTTGTCCGCGTCCGAAGTATTTGCAACTGGATGGCAAGAGTTTGGAAGTGGATATTCCAGTAAAAGGGATTGATTATCCGAATTTTTATGTGGAAGCAGGCACGATGCGTGATGGTGTATGGCATCATGCTGTTCGGGAAATAGCCGTGCCGCCGCAAAAACGCAAACTGAATCTTGAGCTGCAGTTGTCAGAGACGAAGACAACACCGGGAGCGCCGGCGTCGGTTACGGTTTGCGTTACCGATAGTCAAGGGAAGCCCTTTCAGGGAAGTCTGGTGATGACGGTTTATGATAAAAGTCTGGAATACATTTCCGGTGGCAGTAATGTGCCGGATATCTTATCCCATTTTTGGAAATGGAAAAATAATTATCAAAATAGAACGGGATGTCCTCATTGGTATTCAAGCTTGCTGAGGTTTGAGAAGGACCCCGCGAATATGAGAGAATTGGGGATCTTTGATGGAACGCTGCAGCGTTTGTTGGGAGTGGGGGCGATGGACTCTTCGAATGTGTGCTGTGAGTCCAAGCTAGATGCGGATGGCATGCTCGGCGGAATGCGTTTGGCTGGGAGCGCGGGGCCACTTCCAACAATCGCGGCATCATTTAAAATGATGAAAAAAGAAAAAAACAGGACTTCTGATTCCGATAAGGGAGTTGCAAAACAGGAGCAAAATAAGACCGGCGTTGTGCTTCGGACAAATTTTGCGGACACGGCATGCTGGCGTGGCAATCTTGAAACGGATGCATTCGGAAAGGCCGTTATTCCTTTTACCCTGCCGGATAGTTTAACAACTTGGAAAGTGCGCGCTTGGG
>JBAYAV010000383.1:0-3160 GCA_041669565.1 Lentisphaeria bacterium | reverse complement strand
TCACAAGCTTTTCCGTATTCAGCAAGTTCTGCAATTGTTTTTCGCGGAGCCGCATTGATAAAAATCGGTCTTGATGGGTCGATTTTTTTAATGAGTTCATAGAGCTCTTTTAATTCATTTAGATCTTTTCCGCCCCAAAGCGGCTCGTCAACAAGAAAGTATGCAAGGACTGCGGGAGATTTGCAAACTTCTTTTAATGCATCTCGGACATGTTTTTCCCATGTTGTTTTATCTTTCGTTTTGGTTGCAGAGTAGAGCAGGTTATCTACGTAACAAATAACCTTCATATTGTTATTTTCAGCTTGTTGTAATACAGCGGGTTTGGGCCATGTCATAAAACAGTTAAATCCAGCGGCTTTTATTACTTTCAGAAATTCTGTTGTTTGGGGACGTTGCCATAATAATAGGGGAAAGATGGGCTTGTTATTAATCAAGAGGGTGTTGTCTTCTCTCATACGGACATTAAAGCACTTTTGGGTGCAATATGTAATTGTAGTGTTTTCAGTATCTAAAATTGAATTATTAGAGTCGAAAAAGGTGGTAGCAAGATTGTATTCTCCGGCTAAAGGATTGGGTATTGTAATTGAAAATCTAATTTTATCATTATTGAACGTATTGTTTTTATGGTATATTGTTTTGTTTTGCGGGTCTTTTAAAACGAAAGAGTATTGTTTAATCATTGGGTTTTTCTTTTCAATAGAACCTATAATTTCTGGCTTTTCTGTGTTAAAAAAGGTGTTCCGATAGTAGGGAGAATCAAACAATATGCATGCCTGTTCTTTTCCGGTCTTTTTGCCTTTCGTTAAAAAGAAGTCTTTGACGCGGATAATACCATTGTCTTTAACTTTTAAGCGAATGGTTATTTTTCCATTTTGGGATGCTGTAAATTGAAAGGATTTATGCTGCCACGTTTTTAAACAGTCATCCCATTCTGATTCAAATTGTTCGCCATTGACATCAACAAGTACTTTGATCCAGGGAAATCCCCCATTATTGGTTAGGGTCTCGGCAATTATGGAGTAGCGAAGAGTATAAAACCCTTTGGATACTTCAGACTCAATAACAACGGTATTTTCTGAGCTATCTAAGGTTAAAAAGCCCTCTTTCTTAAACTGAGAAACAAGGCAAGGCGGTGCGATTATGTTCTTTTGAAGAGAAAAATCTGCATTTTTCAACTTATTCAGGGAAGAATCCGTGATTTCTATAATCGATAAATTTCGAAAAAGGTAATCGGCGGTTGGGGAACCGCGTAACACAAAATAAGGAGATTGGTTATCTTTTGGAAATCTAAAATCAAAATCGACATTCTGCCATCCGCCAGTCCCAACTTGTTCGTTTATCGCATTGCCACTACAGCTTTCTTTCCCGTCTTTATTTATTTTGTTCCATTCTACATACACCATATACGGATTGCCTTTTGCCGTTTTTGCTGAATAATGGACTTTGTAATATCGTCCCGGCTGCAGTGATACCCCTGTTTGAATCCAAAATGTGTTTCGTTTTGTTGCTTTTTCTAAACGATTTAATTTTAAACAAAATTTCCCCCCTTTTTCAATGTCCGCAACTCTTTTTCCTGAAAAGGCTTCCAATGTATACCAGTGTTTGGGAATCTCTGTAATGGCTTTCGTTTCTGAAAACTCGGCGTTTTTTAATAAATTTTGCGCGTTGACGATGATGCCAGTAAAAACAAAAAGAACCAATATAAAAATACTTTTTTCCATTCTATTTAACCTTAATTCCAATTTTGGGGTGATTGTTGCATTACGCTAATTGTAAAAGTGCTATTCTGTTGTTTCAATAATTTATTTGAATTTATGGCAAATATTTCTGTGTGCCTGCGTGATTCTGTTGATGAACAGATGTTTGAATTTTTTATCCCTATTTTCTGATAATGCTGCTATGAAAACTTTGATAGACTATCTTATTTTTGAATAGGCATAATCTTCCTTATATTGTTTACGAGATAACCACAAAGGACAAAATGCGAATGTGGAATAGCATATATCGTGAATCAGCCAATGGGCAACGGCAAAGTGCCTGTTTGCTGGGTGATCAACCCTGGGTGAAAGGGGCGACTTCAGTGCGGAGCCGTCAGTACCTCGGCTTGCTGGACAAAGCAACAATGGAACTCATCCTTGGTCTCAATACTCCGGAACCAAATGCGGAACTTTCTTGATACCCAGGGGCGTATTTTTATCGCTTTATCTCCATAATCCTCTACAAGACAATTGAAATAAAGTTTCGAAAAGGAAGTGCCGGAAGCTGATAATTAAGAATTTACGACGGCCTTTTTAGAAGTGTTTTTATGAAATGCTTATTGGTCTTTTTTAGGAGGATTCAATACTTTTTTCCACCAAGGAGAAATTCCGTATTTGCCAACTATTTTTGCATTTGTCCAATTGTTTTTTTTATCGTTTTCGTTTCGTGTTTTTGCTGCTTTCCAAGAAGAATCAGAAAGGATGTTGATTTTTTCTTTTGTTGTTTCTATCGTTAAGTCGCAGAGAAAACCACCAGGGGGTAGTCCCAGATCTTTGGCATGAACCATTATTGTGTTATTTCCCTTCTTTAAAAAGGTGGAAATTTGATATATTCCAGCAGCATTCCAACCATCGTTTTTGGCAATTTTTTTGCCATTGACATATAGAGTACAGGTATCATCTGCGGTTAGGATAATTTTAGCTGTTTTTACTTCGCTGTTTAGGCTGAATTCTTTTTTCAAAAAGCACTCATAATCTGTAATGTTATGCGTCTTTGGATACCAGATCCAATTAGCCTCTGTTAATAAATAATTGAGATCGCTTTTTACTGTAACAGATATAAAATTAAACGGAATATCTTTTTGCAATTGAGGATTCAAACTCATATCCGTGGAGTAAACATGCACTTGATATGGTTCGAATTTGGCCATGAATTTGTTTTCCGATACATCCTGTATACGATTTTCGTATAGCACATTTAATTTACCATCAAAATGAGCGAGGTTGATCTTTGTTGAAATGGGCGCGTTTTGGAGGTTGACCGCAAATATGTAAAGTTGATTTTTCCAATTTCGAGTCATTAGCTTAATCGCTGGAGTGCTGGAGTTCGCTTTGATTTCAGGGATCTCTTCCGATGTTAAAACAGGTTCAAAAAATTTTATTTCGCTGATAACGCTAACGAT
>JBAYAV010000382.1:0-3166 GCA_041669565.1 Lentisphaeria bacterium | reverse complement strand
AGTTCCATATAGGAAGCCAACGCATTTTAAATCCTTAACTCATTGAACAATACTAGGAATTTTATATGAAAAATCTGCTTTTCTGGAAAGGGTTAACATTGGTCACAATGCTTTTGTTAACCACAAATGTCAGATGTTTGGAAAAACAAAAAACGTTTTTGGCACTATGCAAAAATCATCAAACTGCATACCGTATCATCCTTCAAGAAAATGCCGCAACTGATGAACGCTTTGCGTCAGAAGAACTTTCGAACTTTTTGTTTGCAGTGACAGGCGCAAAATTTAGAATTGATCAACTGGGTGATGATAGCACCGGGACTCCAGCCATCCATCTGATTCGAGATCCACAGTTAAGCGCGGAAGAATGGTCCATCGAAAATATTGGGCCCAATATCAATATCAAGGGTGGTTATCCGAGAGGTATTCTGTACGGAGTTTATGACTTTTTGGAACGATTTGCCGGATGCCATTGGTTTGCCGAAGACACTGAGGTGATTCCCCAGAAACCAGATATTAGCATCCCTGTCCCACTGATCATAACTGGAAAACCGGCGTTTGCGCGTCGCACTATATATAGCCCCAGTTTTTATGCCAAAGATAGTAAGGGGTATGATCGGCAACAGTTGTTTCTGGCACGCCAACGACGCGGTGAATGTGCGTGCTACGGCGGGCGGTTTGAATATGGCAGCCCCAGAGATAATCATACTTTCTATACCTATTCGCAAGGACTTCCCGACAGCGGATTTTCCTTGTCGGCAGAAGGAAAAAGAATACATCCAGTGGGAAATGCTGGGCCGGGACAAATTTGTTTTTCTTCTTCCGTGGTGCGTCAGCACTTTATTCGGAAATTGCACGAATATATCAAGCAGGATCGCTTGAAAGCAAAGGCCGAGCACCGTCCTTATCCGATCTTTTACGATATATCCGTAAATGATAATTCCAGCACATGTCACTGTGTCCATTGTCGTGAATTGGCCAAAAAGTACGGTGAAAGCGGCCTGGTTCTTGATTTTGTCAACGCAATCGCTCAAAGTGTAGAAAAAGAGTATCCTGATATATTTATCACAACCCTTGCTTATGGTCCGGCAGTTAATGTTCCCCAAAATATTCGGGCCAACGACAATGTAATCGTTCGTTTGGCTTTGCTGGGACAGGAACTCCGGATAAACGAAACTTCGCGCGATACCCTTCGATCACTGCTGTATCCCACCAACGCTAATGTTCTCAAGACGATGAAAGCATGGAATGCCTATGTCAAGCACATGGCAATTTGGGATTACTGGAATTATTGCGCCGATATTATTTATCCTTATACGAACGTCAGCAGTCTTTCCCCAAACTTTAAAGAGTATAAAAAACTGGGATTTATGAATATATTTGCCCAGGCAGAATTAGGAAACCGCAAAGATTTTTCTCCATGCTCATTTTACGATTTACGCAACTATGTAGCATCTCGCCTGATGCTTGATCCGAATCAGGATGATCGGGTTATTATCCGGGAATTCATGCAGACATACTATGGCGCGGCGGCGAAACCAATGGAAGAATATCTGGATTATCTGGAGAAACGAATGGCAACTGGCAATATTCAGCTAGGTTTGATATATCCTACACGCCAACCATGGATCGATGCGGAATTCTTTGATCACGTTGATGTGCTGCTTGATCGTGCAGAAACAGCCGTAAAAAATAATCAACTTCAACGGATGCATGTTAAACTGGAAAGGTTGCCCATCGATATGATAGCACTCAGAATCTACGATAGAATTAGCAGCTCAGTATATAAAACAAAAAAAGATATACTGGTAAAACGTTTGATGGAAAATATGCGTTATGCCGTTGATCGATATTATCCTGAACAGTCGAGAACGCAGATCTTTGCCTCACAAAAAACGAAGATTTTGCACTATGTCAACAAACCATCGCTGCCGGAAAAGTTTCAAGACAAAAGCGTTTACGACTACTATTGGACGACACCATCTGGAAATAACCGTGATTATCGCTGGATTATTGCCGATGCGCAAGCAGTTGGGGGAGCCGCTTGTGAGGTAAATAACCGCTCAAAATCTCCTACATTTCATGCAAATGATATAGTATTAGGGATCTATGACCGTCTGAATAATAAACAAATCATTCGAAAGACTATATCGAAAAAGGATCTTCCGCAAGATGAAAAATATCATTTGTTTTATGTTGGACGGACACCAATCAAGAATTATCGTCTCTGGGCTCATTGGTCATGGTTTTTCGTTCTTGACCTGAATGAAGCTGCCAATTCCGGAGCTCCTGATGCAAAATATGATGTATATATGTCGTTCAAAGTTCAAGGACCTTCTTACGTTAGGGGTTCTAAGTTGCCTGATTCATTTCGGGTAGATAGAGTCCTGGTGGAATTTATCCCCCCAAATAACTGAGATCTTTTGAAAAGAAGATCAGACTAAGAAAAACTTACGAATGAAGCTTTTCTTAGTCTTTTTTTTGATACCATGGTATTTGGAGAGGCGGACGCTTGAATCGTCCGGGCGACAAATCATTGGTCAGCAGTTTATTAATCCGCCTGAAATTGTGATCGAAAATTCGCGTCAGGCCGTCGTCATGGCATTCCTGGAAATAGATTTTAAGCGATTCGGTAGGTCTGCAGAACGGAGCAGACGTTTTTTTCAGTTCTCCTGTTTTGAGAGAAATATACTTAATCGTATTTGTTGTTATGTTGATAGACAGTTCTGATATTAAGTTTATTTGTTATTTTGAGACTCTGTAACTGCTGGAATCCGACCATGGCTAAGATAGGCCAGGCCAAATAAATGCGGTTTTAACGCCGTAATAATAAATAATGGTGGGAATACCACATTTTTATATCTGAAAGTATATGTTACCCGGGGAAGATTTATAACGGTCATGTCTCTTTTATTTTTGGTTCGATCGAATTTATGCCGAAAAAGGTGCAAGTCATAAAAAAGAGGGTTAAATTAGAGGCTCGTATCAAAATCGATATTCCAAATCAAAGGATAGAGCTGAATCTAGGCATGCTGATGGATGCCGAGATTGTCTTGGAACCGGATGCCTGATGATTAACGCTATCCAAACCGAAAAGTTGAGCAAGGTTTTTGACGGTGTTACCCCTGTTGACTAACGGATATTATTCGTCGCGAAAGGGGAAGTTTTT
>JBAYAV010000381.1:0-3175 GCA_041669565.1 Lentisphaeria bacterium | reverse complement strand
TTTTATAACCAGTGATTCGTTGGCCTTTTTATGGGCTACAAAACGGCCATTTTGAGCTAAAAATAATTGTGTTTCATATTGGCTGAAGTAGTTCAAAATATCAAGGCATTCTTCTGGAAATGGAGTTGATGCTGAAATAACCGTTAAGTTTCCATCGAGTCGGCGTGCTCCTTCTGGTTCAATTACTTGTGGCATCATTTTTAGTTGGAAGGGGCATTTTTGAAGGATTTCTGGAATGGAGCTGGTACTTGCTGTAAAGATAATTGATTTTCCATTTAAAAACCGATTTAAAGCAATACGAAAATCGATTTCATAATCAAAAATTTGGGTGTTTGTATAATATTTTTGAAAGCGCTCAATAAATTGGATGAAGTCAGGAGAATTAAATTTTTTCTTTTCTTCATAAGACGGATTTTTTTTTGCTTTTGTTAGCATGGACAATGTAAATAAAGATTCTGTATTGGTTATTAGGAAATCGTAATCCCTGTTTTTTATTTTTTTTGAGCACGATTCCAGTTTTTCCATATAATTCCAAAAACCGTGGATTGGGAAAAGATCCTTTATGTTTTTCTCATATTTTTTATTATAAAATTGGACTATTATAGACGTTATAATGGGAATGCCATAGATCTTTTTTTTATAATAGGACGCTTGTATAATACTATCATAAAAATCGGCAGAAGAAAATGGAATCTCACCGATTTCGTCTAAATCAAATAAGAGGTCTGATTCAACAAAAAAAGGCAAAAGGTAAATCGGAATTTGAAATAAATCGATGTTTTGAAAAACAGTATGGTCAAACATCATCGCCGGAAAATCTAATTGAACAACTTCAATTTTAATCGATGGATTTTTTTCCATATATTGGGCAATTAATTTTTCCCATAAAAGTATTTGTTTCGGTCTTTCTGGAAAAAGGCCGAGTCTTATTTTTTTGGGAGATACCGCATTTCCGGGAGCCGTTATATAATTCCATGAATCGATATCTATGGTAGGGGCTTTGGAAGCTGTTTTTGCTTCTGTCTCGGACTTTGATAATTCGGGAATCTTTTGGATATAACAGCCACTTCCTAAAACATTACGTAAGATGCCTTCTTCTGCAAGAAGTTTTACGGCGACCTGAATCGGGAAACGCCCAAGTCCGATGCTGGCCGTTAATTTATTGATGGAAGGTAGCGTTTCGTTAATTTTGTAATTTTCTTTCCGGATTAAGTCAATAAGAAGTTTTCGAGCCACGAGATAACGCGGCTGCCTTTTCATCTCTTTGGAGTATGTTTTTGGGGTTGTCATTCGAATCTTTATAATTGTAATTAAATGTAATGAACTATAATATCTACAATATATCTTAAAAACAGTAAAAATCAATGATCTTTTTTGTGTTTTGTTTAATTCATAATCTTTACGATGAATCCAGGTGTTAGAATTATAACGATTTCATTTTTTTTGTACTCGGCGTGCCATGTGTGCGTGGAGGGAAATCTGTTACGAATCCTTTTATTCTTCTTAGGCTATCATTTTTTGTCTGAAGACTTTGTTTTTTTTAAACCGATGTTCTTATCAACAAAACCGATATTATTACTAAATTCAGTATTTTTGCAATGTTTTGTGGCGATAGCACCTGAAGTTGCATCGGTAAAATAATACCCCGTATAACCGCTATGATTGAAGGGGTAGTGATGATCAAGCTCAAAGGAGTTATTCAAACAGATGAATTCATTCACCGATTGTGCTGAAATCAGCGGGCGTAACGAGGATTTAAAATGATTTCGTTGGACAATAATTTTGTCATAATAATAAAAATTATCGGTGAATTTTTGTAATTCAGGGAAGATACTCAGCGGCTCACGTGTTGCAACAAATGTTCCATAATTGCAATTATCAAAGATATTGTTTTCAACTAAGATTGATTTTACCGGTCCTGTTTCGTACCAAAAGTCCGCCCCTCCAGAAATAAAAACGCCAGCGCCGGGGGTATGAATGTAGTTGTCGCGAATTTCAACGGAAGCGAGGCCGGATGCTAAGACTCCGCGTCCGAGCAGACTTTTTAGTTTGCAGTTTTGCACAATTAATGTTGCTTCACTTACGGCCTTTACCATTGCGCAGTCACCTGGGGTGAATTCTTTGGGTAGTGGCTTTTCAAATTCAACGGCGGTCATCGCTTTGTTGACCAGAGTGGCGTTGGTAAGTTTCGCCTGATAGTACGGTTTGTTTGTGTCATTTTTGATTAAAATCAGCGTGTCGTCCTTTCGTGCTCCCGGCAATCCAAGCTGTTGAAAATGCCCCGTGTCTAAATAATAAAAAGAGCCCCCGATCGTCCGTTGACGCAGCGGTCTGTAAATACCATGAACATTGATGGAATCATCAAGCGTATCGGCTAAGTCACAGTTCTGAATTCGTAAATCGCCGCGGCATTCAACAAAATGAACTGCGTCATCGGAAGCAGCAATCCTCCGTCCGGCGGATGTAACATGAACATGATCAAGGCGTATATTCTCTGAATTTTGGGCCAAAAGTCCCATTCCGGCACAATGGTGAATCTGGACATCTTTAATTGTAACATTCTCACATTGATCGAAAACAAGTCCAGGGCAGAGCCGTTCTTCGTGCTTAATAACGTAAGCATTGCATGGTGTATTGCCGAAGACATCGGGTATGCCAATGCAGTTATCCCGCTCAATAATTCCCTGATTTGGGACTAGAATAACTTTTCGGCTGGTATCCAGCTCTTTTTTGGAAATATCATAAGCATAAAATCGAAGTGTGTTTGAAAGGTTGTCGTAAAAATCATCGGTAAAACGCAGGCGTTTTTTTTCACACCAGTATTTTCCCGTTAATTGAAACCACGCATAGCCATCCTCCTGTTTGATGAAATTTGCATCAGAGACAAAAGAATCCTCAAAATTGATTGAGATGCCCTGTATTTTTAAATGACGGCAACGAAACGCAATTAACGGAGAAATTCGCCCATGGAACCAGAACTCTGCCTGATCACCTATGATTTCTGCGTTTTCTAAATTGGATAAATCGAACGCAATAAGTTTTACGCCCTCATCATTGTTGCAGAAATAACAATATTTTTGAGTACAATCGGATGGGTAAAAGTCATATCGACCTTTTGGAAAGAAAAACTGATTTTCTTTTTTGTCGATTATAAAATTCTTACAATTCATGGTGT
>JBAYAV010000380.1:0-3205 GCA_041669565.1 Lentisphaeria bacterium | reverse complement strand
TTTATCGGTCATTTTGGTAATTAATCCAGAAAGAGACTCTAAGCTAGTAAGAATTTGTTGGCTTTTGTCAGCTGATAAATGTGCCTTTAAGTCCCCAGCAAGCCCTTTTATTTCCTTTTCAATGGCTTGTATTTTGTCATCTTTTAGGTGTTTGAGATCTTCCTGCTGCTCCCTTACGCGCTCCTGCAGCGGTCGTTTTATGGCGCCAATGACCATGATTATGGACATCAGGCTACTGCTTACTCCGCTTATTACACCGACTAGAATTTCGATATACACAAAAAGCTCTCCATTAAAATTTATTTTTTAGCATCTGATCAGCCACCCAAGCAAGGAGGAAAGAAGGAAGTAACCCACCCGAGTGGCTGATCAGATGCGCCCCCCCGGACCCCGGGAGCTCACCTGTTATTGTTATTTTGTTAGTGATACAGGAACGTCCAGTGCCTTGCTCGATGTTGCACTCGCTGAACCAGCGCCGCTTGATGTACTCGTTGTGCCACCCAAATCCCCACGAGTACCGTCGTAGTTCATGGTGATAGAAACCAGAGGAATATCGCTCTTTAATTCACCGGTGTGAGTGACGGTAATCATGGCTGTTTGCTGGCGTGCGGAGGCTAAACCGCAGACGTGTGGCGAACTCCGACAACCTGTTAATGCGAATAGACTCAACCCGAATAACCCAGCAACTAAAATCTTTTTCGTGTTAATACCCTCTAAATTGTTAATAAAAAGCCTGTCTCTCCAAGCTGTCAATGGGTCTTGTCCTGCTATTAGCAAGAAGCCGCCACCTCATTCAGCGACTCGGACCGAGGATAGCGCATCCCGGCCAAAAGGTGCCGTCTCTCCGGCTGTCGCGCGATTATTTGCCCTTAATGGTTAATGATCCAAGCGTGGACCTGACATAGGCTGCGTTTGCCATTTTTAGCCTCTATTGCTTAGGAACTGCAAGTATCTTGCTTTTGTGTTTTGATATCGTTTTTTGAGCGTTTCTTCTTCTTTTTTTTTGGCGACATCCGCGATTTTTTTACACTCATCATAAAATTCCGGCTTCACAAAACAAATTGCCGTCCAATCCTGTGTTATCGCCAGTTTGCACAGCTCCAACGTCTGTGTTTTTAGGTACTTAAGGCAGTATCCAAACCGGGACAGGGCCGCCTCGCATATCTCAGGCGTCTGATACTGGCTGTACTTGAAGGCGATCGGTGCCTGACGTATGTGGTTTAGACACATACGGGGAGATTGATATTTTTTGTATTGGAGGTCCCATCCGTCATTGCTTGTTATCATTTTTTACTCGCTTTTTGGTAGGCATACCAGCCAAAGTGGGTTTCAACCGCGTTAAAAAACAATTTTGCCTTATAAGAAACGAAATATCGAAGTGGGTTGTACCACCCATATTTTAGTTTGGCGCAAAGACGTGCGTTATTCAGAAACCGGGAATTACTGCCATGATACCACTCTTTAGAGCCATTATTTTCGTCCCAGTCAACATCATGAATTAAGGCCGCCGGCTTTAAAATCGGATTAAGCTTGCCTATTTTTGCGCGTAAATATGCACAGAAACATTCAGGGCCAATACCGTTGTATTTGTGCGTTAGGTCACAGGTGGGGATTGTGTAGAGTTGCTCATAACCATCCAATTCGTGCGCAACGCAGAATCTGCGCAGTTCTAACACCTCGTCAAGCCATTCTGGGTTAATACTCATAATCAATCACTCCTGACATAAAAAAAGCGCAACTCCAAAAGGTTTTTACCCCTTAGATTTGCGCTATCTATTTGATTCTCTATTATTTATAAACAAAAAAAACGTTATGCAATGTGCATAACGTTATTATAACTGGTTAAGCTCGTGTTGTCAAGCTCAAACATGATATTTCTTTGATTTTTATTTATGTTATTTCATTTTCCTATTATTTTATTCTATGCTATGTTTTTTTAACTCAAATAACAAAATACTATTAACAGCCTCACGTACTGGGCATCCCATACTAAGAGAAGTTTTCGTAACCCTGTCCATAAAATCTTTTTCGCTTACTATTTTACTTATAATTTCAAGTATCGGGAATAACTTTTCTATGCTTGGTAATTGTATTTTTTTGAGAATATGTGTATGATCTACAACCGGGTCTGGGGTAATGCTTCCTTCTGTGGATTCAAAAAACAATTCTAATTTCTGCCGCATTTTTCTTCCTATACTTTTAGCTTTGCCGGACTCTATAATACTAAGATAATTAGCAGAAGCGTCAAGCTCCCGTGCTAAATCAATCTGCTTAATTCCTATGCGTATTCTATTTTCCTTACACCATAACCCAAATGTTTTTGCATCCAATGGGACAGGTTTATTTGTTTTTGTTATAACAACTAAGCTTTTTTCATAATTTAATATATTTTTAAGTTTATTAATTATTCTTTGGCTAATATTGTCAGTCTTCCCGGCTTCTATTTTACTCAAAGTTCCAGTAGCTATATTTATTTTTTCAGCCAACTCGGCTTGTTTTAAATTCCGCTCCCGTCTTTTCTTTTTTACCCAAAAGCCGAATTTTACATTTTCAGGGTTTTCCACTATTATCACCTCCTTTAAGAGCAGTAAAAAAACAATAAAATATTACTTACTTACTAATATTTTCTATCTTAATATATCATAAATATTTTAAAAAACTTGTTTTTTGATTATTATTATTTTAAAACGCATTCTTGCTATTACAAAAAAAACTATCTATTTATGTCTTTTTGTTAAAAAAACTTATTAAAAACAACAAAAAACATGAGATTGCCTTGACTTTTTTATTTTATGTGTTATCTTTTATATAAAATTACTTACTATTTAGATATAAAAGAAGGAATCTTAATGAAAAAACAACCAGAATCAATCAAAGAATTGGTTTTAATGACTGGCATGAGTCAGACTAAAATTTCCGACATTATCGGATGCCGGCAATCAGCAGTAAGCCAGACTCTTAGAGGGCGAATTACAAGTCAGAAAATTTGTACTGTTATTGATAAATTTGCAAAAGTGGCGCCAGGAACAACGGAAAAGTTAGCCCAAGAATTTGCTAATGTTCGCCGTAAAGCAATTTTGGAAAACATGGATAAGTAATCCAAATCAAAAGGAAGGAAAGAAGAAGTTATGATTAACAGAAAAACACCATTCGAAGTGCCAGAAGAAAAAAAGTACACGGAAGAAGACTTATTCGCGCGAGTTTC
>JBAYAV010000379.1:0-3212 GCA_041669565.1 Lentisphaeria bacterium | reverse complement strand
TATTTCGATTATGCTAAGCGAGGGCGGTGGTTCTTTCTATTTATGGTAAAGGATGTTGATACTCAACTTTCATTGTAGAATAAAGAGGTAAAGAATCTCAGGATGTAAAAACAAAACGGGGTGCCAAAGAAAAAATCCGCGTTGAAATTTACGTTCGGCAAGGTTCAAGGGTGCTGAAATTTGACGCCCCTGAGAAAAAAGTCAGCTGGTGTTTTTGTTATCTTAGAAAGCCCATTGATCTAGCGGAATATCTTTTGCTGGAAATGGATATTCGCTCTTTGAATCCAGGGATTCTTGAATATGCTATTTCCATAAACAAAAAAATAGAGAAATTTGGTGGGCCGAGTTTTTGAACGCAAATACCCCTTAATTGAGGTGTTGTTTTATTAAAAAGAAACTATAAAAGAAGGGGAAAAAATGAAAAAGAAATTTACTTTAATAGAGCTCCTTGTCGTAATTGCAATCATTGCAATTTTGGCGAGTATGTTGTTGCCAGCTTTAAGCCAGGCACGAGAAAAAGCAAAAGGCGCTACTTGTTTAAATAATATGAAACAGTTAGGCCTGTCGTTAATGTTTTATGCATCTGACAATAACGACATAATGCCGTATAATTGGGGTCCTTGGACAACAACCTTGCAAGTAGGAAACTATGTCTCTGATGGATCCAAGAGCTTTGTTTGTCCTTCTCGAGATCCTTTTGGAAAATACATTGATGCATATACAACTTATGCCATGCTTAGTCCTCAATTTAATTCTAGTCCCACTGTTGCAAATAGTCCATTTATCTTATTAGGTGAACCGAGAACGTCAAATGGTGACTTGAGAAGATATTTTGATACAAAGAAGTCGAATAAAAATTTTGGTCCTTCAACAGTGCCGTTTTTAGGGGAAGCTATGTTTACGAAAAATTCTCGTATTTATAAGCAGTGCTATGCCTATTTTAATTATCGCGTTACGGATTCAGGTATCGTACTCAATCATTCTCAGAAGACAAGGGTTAATCTATGGTGTCTTGATGGGCATGCGCAGGGTGTTTTTCAGAATCAGTTGTTATCGTATCATATTTCGATTATGGTAAACGAGGGTGGTGGCTCTTTCTATTTATGGTAAACGACGCTGATACTCAACTTTCATTGTAGAATAAAGAGGTTAAGAATGTCAAGAGGTAAAAACAGAAGCAATTTATTTTGTTTGATTTTTGCGATTTTGTTAATGGCTAGTGCAGGGGTTGTGCAAGCATCTGATGCCATGGTTATTGAAGATTTCAGCAATGGTCAAAAACAAAACTGGGTGCCAAAGAAAAAATCCGCGTTGAAATTTACGTTAGACAAAGTTCGGGGGGTGTTGAAATTTGACGCTCCTGCTGAACAAGTCAGCTGGTACTTTTGCTATCTTGAAAAGCCCATTGATTTAGCGGAATATCCTTTACTGGAAATTGAAATTCGCTCTTTGAATCCCGGGATTCATCAATATGCTATTTACATAAACAAAAAAACAGAGAAATTTGGGGAACAGAGTTTCCAAACGCGAATAACCCTTAAAGATGATAAAATGCATCATATTTCTTTGGATACAAGACGCTACGGCTCTCGATCGAGCGGGCGTTTTTCTTATTCCAAAGGGAAGGTCCGAAGTTTGACCCCAGATGGCTTGTTGGAGAGACTGGCTTTTACGATACAGAGTCACAAGAATTCTTCGGAATTTGAAATAAAAAGCATAAAAATGGTCCGACCGGCAACAGTGCTAAAGAAGCCTGCGCTGAAAATGGATCAAAACAGCGTTTTGGAAAAGCTTCACGCTCCTTATCAGTTTAAAACGGTGTATCAAGGGGAAAAAATCGTTATTGCGGACGAGGGAAAAAGCTCGTTTGTAATATCGATTCCGCCGGATGTCTCGCCGACAATGTTATTTGCCGCGCAAACTCTGCAGCAGTATATCGCAAAAGTTACGCAGGCATCCCTTGAAATCGTCTATCAGCCCTATATTGGCAGGCAGATAAAGCTACAGGTGATAGATCCTGAAAAAAATTGTGATGCATTCACTTTGAGTGGTATAAAGGACCAGGTTTGTATTGAGGGGCGTTCAACGCGTGCTGTCTTGTATGGAGTGTATGACTTTTTGGAAAAAGCTTGCGGCATCCGTTTTTTTGCGCCGGTACGCGGCCATGAAGTCATCCCCCAGCTGAAACAACTTGCAGTGCCGTTTTTTGAAGATCACAACGATCCAGCGATGGCCTATCGTCGATTCCATTATTGCAGCCATCGTAAAACGTCGATAGATCGTCGTTATGAGGTAGCGGATTGGGCGGTGAAAAATCGTTATAATGCTCAGCTGAGTGTTTTAGGGCGAGGAACCGAAAAAATGGACTATTACCGCGGGTTGAGGGAGGAATTTTACGGTAAACGCGGAGGAGCTTATCCGCGTCCGTGGTTTTCCGGGCATAATTATCAGACGATCGTTAGCCCTCAAAAATATTTCAAAACGCATCCCGAATATTTTTGTTGGGATAAAGCGAAAAAAGCATGGCGTTGGGAACGCGCGCAGATATGCTGCACGAATCCGGATGTTGTAAAAGTTATCGCGGATTTTGCGCAGGAGTATTTTGAAGAATTTCCGGAAAGGGTGATTTTCCCGTTAACGCATGAAGATGGTTCTCGGTTATGGTGCCAGTGTGAAAACTGCTCGAAATTGGACCCGCCGGGTATGGGCTATTCCACTGATAATATGGCGGATCGTGCAATCCACTTAACCAATGCGGTAAAAAGAGAACTTAATCGAAGAGGAATGAAGGATAAAATTGTTACTTTTCTGGCCTATTCTAGTGCACGGTTGCCAGCGTTGCGAGAAAAACCGATCGATGGAATCCGAACAACTTATTGTGTTTATACCGATGAAACGAATTCTTATCTCAAACCAGTCTCTGAAATATCGCCAATGAATCGTGAAATTACCCAATGGGCCAAGGAGTCGAAAGGCAATGTGGTAATTTACAATTATATTTATTGCGGCTTTACCTATCAATTTAGCCTCGATCGTAATCTTGTTGAAAATTATCGTTTTTACAATAAATTAGGCATTCAAGGCAACACGCAGGAGACTTTTGAGGCGTGGGGGTTTGATGATTATGCAATGTATTTGGCATCGCGTTTAGCGTGGGATCCCTGGGTGGATACGGATGCTTTGCGGCGTGATTACTTTACCAAGCTTTATGG
>JBAYAV010000378.1:0-3217 GCA_041669565.1 Lentisphaeria bacterium | reverse complement strand
TCTCTTTATCTTCAATTCATCATTCATAACTCTCCCAACCCCCACGTGTGTGGGACCATTGGAATTATCAAATTTGGGGCCAGTTTTGATTATCATTCACACTGAATTAGGGATCTCTGCAAATCAAAAAAAACGGCCATACAAGAAAAAAGATCTATCGCCATGCAAGAACGGGCGGAAAATATTCCGCTCCTGATTCAATAAAACATGATATTCGAGAATCTATGGAGACGCGCTAGAATATACAATCCTAATAACGCGCTCTATTTGAGTTTTGGGGCATATTTATTGCTAATTTTGACAAGGGCAAAACGTTTGGCAAAATGATATAGCATGGCAATAGCCCCCAAATCCTTCATGTACAGACGGCCTCATAAATCAGTCTATTGTAAAAACACGATAAAAACAGTTGTATTTTATAGATATTCAAATTATATTCAGAAAATTATATGCTATAAAAATAAACAAAAAATCAAAGCATGAAATGATGGGAAAAAATGAAAAAATATATCTACTCACAAATAAAAAAAGTCACAAGTTGGTCTTCGGAAAATCGTTTTTTTTACATTGTTTCTTCCTTTATCATTTTAGTTCTTGTCCTTCCTTTAACAAGTAACTCATCTGGGAAAAAACTAATTACGACCATCTTTACGTCTTTGTTGATTTTTGTCGGCATGTTTTCCACAAGAAGAGTCGCAAGAAAAATAAGATTTGAGCATATTATTGGGATTGCCGCACTCGTAACAACATGGTTCTATTATTTATATCCAGCATCAAAATGGATTTATTTGCTATCGGCATTATCAACGTGTTTGTTTTTTGGCTGTATCATTCTTAGCTCTATAAAAAGTCTTATGATCACCAAAAAAATAACTTTTAATCTTATATCAGCAGCAGTAACTATTTATATGATGATTGGTTTTCTAGGTGCGATGATTTGCAAAACTCTCTACACGCTCAACCCAAATTCATTCATTATAAATGAAATGCATAATGATATTACAACTTTTCTGTACTTTAGTTTTATAACGATAACAACAGTAGGATACGGCGATATTTTACCGCAGACAATGATTGCCCGATACTTGGCAATGTATCTTGCCATCATCGGACAACTCTATCTCACGGTAATACTTTCCATTATTATTGGAAAATATCTTCGTTTTCAATCAAATACAAAATGATAACAACGACTAAGACTGATGTCTGGGCGGAAAATGGCTGGGGATTTTTACAACGGAAAAGAACAGAAGGAAGACGGAAAGGGGAACGGAAAAAGAGAAAGACACGGATGCGAGAATGAAGGCCTCGGACGTTTGCACAATTTTTGGTTTTCGATGAGCAGGGTTATGTTTGTTGATTTTCTCGCTCGTTATGCATATTTTTTTTAAAAAGGAACGGAAGAAGAGATCGCCAAAGAAATCTAACGTTTGAAACATAGAGAAAGACGCAACGCAGGTGGATTGATTCAACTCATAACTTAGCATTCATAACTCATCACTCGCCGTAGGCGCCACGGCCGCGCAAAAACGGGCGTTCTTTTTCCCTTATTATTTTTTCCCTTATTATTCTTTCCCTTATTATTCTAATGATTCTGTATGTTTTTATTATTATGACCCAAAATTAAGCATTTTACAAATTAACCAAATTGGTAATTTTAACTTGCAATATTTTATATTGAGATTATTTTAAAGGAAGTGAGATGGAGTTTGAATTTTCAACGAGTGAGTTAACAGAATTATATACGAAAGGAAAATGTCGGAAGTTAAAATTTCTAAATACCAAAGCTGTTGATAATTTTTTTGATTGTATTCAAAATATTGAGGCTGCGGAATCGATCCAAGATTGGTGGAAAAGACCCGCGATGCATTTTGAAAAATTACAGGGCTCTGGTGATCAATTTTCGATGCGAATTGACTGCAAGCATCGTCTTAAATTTAAGATTGATTTTGAAGATAAAGAACGAACAAGAGGATTTGTTTCTATCTTAGAAATAAGCAAACATTACAAGTAAATGAGGTGGAAATATGAATCATAATTATAAATCATTTAAAAATCTAGGTCCTGGATTTTCGATTCGTCGTGATATGGAGGCAAATGATTGGAATCAGAAAGACCTTGCAAATATTTTAGGCTATTCTGAAAAACACATTAGCAGGCTGTTAAATAATAAAGAACCCATTACAATAAAAACTGGAATATCGTTATCGGCGGCTCTAGGATCTTCACCGCAATTCTGGATTAACCTGGATACCAATTACCGACTTCGTTTGGAAGATACCGCAAAAGAACAAGCAACGGCAGCCAAAGCCTTGATTTATCGTTATATGCCTGTTCGTGATATGCGGGCAAAAAATTGGCTTCCACAAGAAAATAGCAAATTAATAGAAGCAGTCAAAAAATTCTGGGGAATAAAAAAACTTAAATTCGACTTTCTTGAAAAGGATCCCGTTGTCTGTTTTCGTAAATCAGAATTACTTGAACAGTTCAATCCTTACTATGCTGCTACTTGGTTTCATAAAGCAAAAATGGAAGCATGCAAAGAACAAGCGGATCTATTTTCGGCAGAAAAACTAACTACGTTGGCAACTAAAATTCCACAAATATCAACCATTGAAGATGGTGTTGAATATTTTATTGCGGAACTCAAGAAGACTGGGGTAAAATTTTTACAACTTCCACACCTTGAAAAAACATATATTGATGGGGCATCATTTCTGGATGGAAACAATCCGGTGATTGTTTATACGGCAAGACACAACCGAATCGATAATTTTTGGTTTACGATAACGCATGAAATTGCTCATGTTCTAAAACATTTACAAAGTTCACAGTCGATAATTATTGACAATATGGATATTGTTGACACAACGAATAAAATGGAAGTCGAAGCGGATCTCTTTTCGGCTAAAATATTAAAAATGAAAGAAATTTTGAAATATTTCAACGGGATGAAACGAAAATCGAAGTTAAAAATAATGCAATGTTCAGCGATGCTGAATATTGCACCATGCATCATTATAGGCTGCCTGCAACATCATAAAGAAATGCCCTATTCATCGATGAGAGATATGTTGAAGACGGTTTGTATGGAAAAATAGCGGATGCGGGGGGGGGAAGAAAGTGATGAGTGATGAGTGATGAGTGATGAGTGATGAGTGATGAGTGATGAGTGATGAGTGATGAGTGATGAGTGATGAGTGATGAGTGATGAGTG
>JBAYAV010000377.1:0-3218 GCA_041669565.1 Lentisphaeria bacterium | reverse complement strand
ACTTTTGCCACTACTTGTTGCATTGCCAAGAAAAAAAATTGAATTAAAAATCCTTATATTCATTACGGGAAGGTGTAAAGAACTCAATATAAAACGTATCCTCCAAGGCTATTGCTCCATGCGTTTTATATGCGTCAAAAACATAGGAGTCCCCTGTTGATGCCTCAAAATTTGTTTTGTCATCTTCTGAAGTAAATTGGACCTTTCCGGAAATGACATATCCTATTTGAGTAGCGCGATGATTATGCAATGGTATTCGAGCCCCTTTTTTTAATTCAAACGAACAGAGCATCGCTTCATCATTATAGGCTAAGGTTTTTCGAAAAACACAAGGTGGGTTCTCTATGGCTTTTCCTTCATTCAAATTCTTCATCTTCATTTTTATACGTCCTTTCTGTTAAAATTTTAATGCACCGTATTTTGTGGCTGGCCCTTCATAAATGCCGCAAGATTTTCTACTGCGGTATTCATAAGTCTTGAACGGGCAGAAATAGTTGCCCAGGCAATATGCGGAGTGATATAACAATTTTTTGCCTTCAAAAGAGGATTCTTGTTTTGTACCGGTTCAACCGAAAGCACATCCAAGCCTGCCCCCGCAATAGACCCGCTGTTTAATGCATCCGCTAACGCACCCTCATCAATTAGTTGTCCCCGGCTGGTATTGATAAGAAATGCTGTTTTTTTCATAAAAGAAAGCATGTCCTTATTCACAAATTTCTCATTTTCTCCGGTAAGTGGACAATGCAGGCTCACCACATCGGAATTTTTAAATAATTCTTCCAATCCAACAAATGTAACATCTTCATTATTATCCTGATGTCTACTGTAAACGAGGACTTTCATCCCAAAAGCTTTGGCAATCTTCGCCGTCTGTTTACCAATCCTTCCATAGCCCACGATTCCAAATGTCAGGTTCTGCAATTCAATCATCGGAAAATCCCAGAAACAAAAATCGGGACTTTTCTCCCATTTTCCGCTTGAAACCAACTGTGAATGCTCTGCGACATGCTCAGTCAGATTCAGCAAATGGGCAAAAACCATTTGGGCCACGGATACGGTTCCATAAATTGGAATATTCGTAACCGTTATATTGCGCTCTTTTGCTGCCTGAATATCCACAACATTATAACCAGTCGCTAAAACTCCTATATATTTGAGAGAGGGCAATTGTTCCATAACTTCCCGGCTCATCATGATTTTATTAATGAGCAAAAATTCAGCATCTTTTGCCCGATCAAAAACCTGGGCTGCTGTAGTGCGGTCATAGACAACACAATCTCCTAATTGTTCCAATCTTTTCCAGGAAAGATCTCCCGGGTTCAAAGCATATCCATCTAATACTACAATTTTTTTCATTTTGATACTCCTCCGTTCTACTATAAAGCAATTAAATTCATGGACTCCGTCAGCGCCGTTTTAAGTTTCATAGTGCTTGTTAAAATTATTGAAAAGAACACGAATATTATTTAGCGGATATTCATCCCCTTCTCCCATTCTTTCATTAAAAGGTCACCTTGACCATGAATATGCTGTTATCACTTCCATATTTCTGACAGACTTTATAGTCATGTGGATTCGGACTTTTTGTCTGCATCCACTCTGACACAACGACCAGATATTCATTCTGGGAAAGTCGAGTTACACCAAAGTTTCCAAGTCGAGCTCCGCGATTTGGCACTAATTCCAATTCGCTATGACGTATCACGCAAAGATCTTCAATATCAACCTCTGCTATAAAGAGTGGAGCCCGATGTCTAAAAACATTATCATTATTAGCTCCGCGACGGGTATAAATGAGAAATAACTTATCTTCATATACCAACCAATGCTGTTGCGTATTATAATTGCCAAGATCAGAACCATCCTCAAACGTCCAGACCTTTGGTTTACAGAAATTCAAACCATCATCACTGCTACTTACGTAACCCGCGTCATCGTTGCGCATCGTCAAGAAATAACGTTCTTTTACGGTGCAGAGAGATGGCTCATAAAGTCCACGACCTTGGCCTATCGATAATTCAGAACCATGCTCAATATATCGAAGATTTACACCATCAAAGGAACAACGCATAACTGTTGCGCAGTATAGATTACCTGCAACTCCAGTTGTCTCACGATTGCAAAAATAAATCGGCAACAGAATATCTCCATTCGGTAAATCCACGCGTTGCGTTGAACCCGCACCTGAATTAAAAAACTTTTCCGCATCCGGCATAACTAATTTTTGATAGTTTGACCACGTTCTTTTGTTTGGGTCTAAAACAGACCAGATTGTGCTTCTGGGGCGTAGTCCCGGGGTTAATTCATCGTCTTTATAAACAGCGGTTTGACCAGTAACGAATACCTTCTGCGTGGCTTCATGCCATGACGGCATCAAATCACACGGGACTTCTTCCAGCCCCCCGGCGATTTTCTTACGGCCAAGCGTCTCTTTACTGGGAATAAAATCGGTCCAAGTTTCACCCATGTCCTCAGAATACATCGTATGCGTCGCAAAAAACACGTCATCGCCAGTAAGTTTCAAAGGGTAGGCCGTTATAATAATAACAGGATTATTACCATTTTGGGCTGGAATTACGGCTGGACGTGCATGAACCCAGCAAGTCTTACCGTCAAATCCGCTTCGCACTATCTTTTTTTCTATATGCATCTCTTAACTTTGTTTTCCTATTTTGTATTGTTTTATGGAGCCAAAAAACTTATACCGTTATAAGATAATTTGAGTTTTTTCCCTTTCCCTACTCAGGATCCGCGACGACTAGAATGCTTTACCCGTACAAAACGGGGACTGCAGTTCACAGGCACGGACTCTGATAAAACGTGCTTTACATACGCCTTGCCAGTTTTCTTTTTCGTCGTTTTTATTTCTCGTAAATACATAATAAGTCATTATAACACCAAGCGAATAGAAGTCAAAAAAAATTATTGAAAATTGGATATTCCATTTTTCAAAAAAAGTTGGAGAAAAAGGACCTGCGCGTTTTTTAGATCTATTCATCGAAAACGACACCAGGACAATCTGCCTTTTATCGATTCATGAGCATCCAATTGCAAAACTATAGCATATAAAAGCGCGGTTATGCGTTTTGCCCTGCAAAGGCATTCCTTTTTATAGATCAGATCGATATAAAAAGTCAAAGAAAACTCAAACGCGCATCCCATTTATTCTGCCAGAGGCACAACAAAACGGCAAAGGATATTCGTCTTAAGTTCTTCGT
>JBAYAV010000376.1:0-3220 GCA_041669565.1 Lentisphaeria bacterium | reverse complement strand
TTCACGTGAACCACTGCCAGAAGAAATCAGCGTCGATTGTGCTATTATTAAAGTTATTGAGTACTACGCTCGATAATTTATAAAAATAAGAAAATCTACAAAAAAAAGCCCTGATCATTGATCAGGGCTTTTTTTATAGCAGGGCTTTCTTTCAATTTGACGGGCAAAAGACTGCTGCGTGAACAGTTACAAAAGCTTCTAAAGGAGGGCTTCTCTTTTCGTAATGGAAGCCCCAGGCATTATCCTTTCATAAGTCGGACAAAGCCTACGGGTGCTTAAACGTCCGCTCTTTTACAAACCGCACGCTAAAATCAGTCCAGCTCTTCCGCAATATTGAGATGTCCTGTGACATGATCAAGCGACAGATTAAAGGTCCGTTTTTTCAGATTAAATTGAATATTTGGTCCCGCGGCCTGTCCATCCGGGAAAAAGACAAATATGACACCTACATCGGGATCATAATCGATTTCATTTGTTATCCATTCTAAATCACTTGTCAGTTCATATTCTTTTTTAAAATCCCAGAAAGAATCCTTTTGGGGTTCTTCTTGGTTTTCAGCGTTTTCATCCTCATCAAGAATGCTTGTTATAAGTGGTGGTGTCCAATTATCGGTAAGGCTCGGCAAATGATTCTCTTTAGCATTCAGAGTATTGCCATTCAGGGTATTCAGTACGAGCATTTTTGATTCACCGGAAATACGCGCCGATAAAGCTGTTTCTACGAAAGCGCGCTGGATATCGCTGCACGCTTTTTCAACAATTAAGCGTTTTGGAATGCTCAGCATTTTCGGTAAAACCGCCATAAAAATCATCGCAATAATCAGCGTTACGATCAGCATCTCTATAAGTGTAAAATACCGCTTGTACAAAAGATGCTGACAAAAACGTTTTGTTGAAAATATCCGATCTACCATTTATGCTGCCCCAAAGCCCTGCTATTCTGTCTTATTTAGAGTATCATCGTCACGCAAAAATCATTGGCCAAAAGAATACGGATAAAGGCACCTCTTGCAAACAGGTGCCCTCTTCAATGATTTTGACGGGGCAAAAGATTCGATTCCATCCGCACAAAAGCCACCCCGAACGCAAGGTCTCAAATACGCCTTCAAGCTAAATCGAGAACTATTTGGGACCCCTTTATTCAAATATCCGGCTTTCTGCGAGAACAGCAAGAAATCCAAAATCATCCAAAAAACGACCTTTTTTTGTTCTTTTAGTTCCAACAAGATATATCGGCATCATTACCCGTTCCACCCGAAACCTTGTCCCCTCCAAAACTATAAATTTCAAAGGGATGCTTATCTCCGGGACAGCTGTACTGATATTCATTATTCCAGTGATCTTTCGGAACAGAATCCGACTCCATATATGGGCCATCCCACTTATCATTGCCGGGATTCGTTAAAAGATCCTCCAATTTTGCCGGATATTCCGATATATCAAGATAATACTGCTGCACCGAATTCTTAAGATTCACTAGCTGGACCTTCGTATTCTTCACTTTCGCTTTATCAAGACTGCCAATAATATTCGGCCCTACCAACGCCGCAAGCATACCAATAATGACCACAACAATCATTATCTCGATTAATGTAAAATCATTCCGACGATAATAATTCTTCTTTTTTGATTCAAAACGATTCATAAAAACACCTATTCCCTTTTCAGTTAAACCTTATTGCCAATATAATTTTATTTTTCAATCTGAAAACGACTCCGCGCATTCAGATTGCTCCCTGCATATCCATAATTGCCATAAACATCAACAGAACGATCGAGCCAACACCGAGTCCAAGAAAGATAATAATCATCGGCTCAAACAGGCTCAGCAGGCGTTTTACAATTCGTTTTAAATCGCTCTCATAGCGATCGGCAATACGTTCTAGCATCACTTCTACTCCGCCTGTTTCTTCTCCGACATCAATCATACGAAGCATCATTGATGGGATATACTTGCTCTTGCTCAAGGCGCTGGAAATACGCTGTCCCTGCCGCAGTTCAGCACACACGTTCTGCAGCGATTCCCGAATTTCAATATTCTGTACAACACGATTAGCAATTGTAACTGTATTTAACAAATGGACGCCATTGCGCATTAAGATCGCCATTGTACGGCAAAGGCGAGAAAGATTTGAATAGACTACCAGTTTTCGAAAAACAGGCAAAGACAGCACAATACGGTCCCACTTTTTACGAAGGATATTATTTTCTTTTCGTAATTGAGCAACAACGTATCCGACACCTCCCGCGATTAAGACAAAGACCCACCAGTAAGAGCTAAATAAATTTGAGACACCGATCAGAATATCAATTGCGGTGGATTTCATTCCGGCGCCCGCCATCGCACTTGCGAAGCGCGGCACAATAACCCCCAGCACTAAAAACAGCATCACAATACCAACCGCCATAATAAAAATCGGGTACACCGATGATGAGATAATAAAGGATTTCAAATCTTGGCTTTGCATGAGGAATCGCCGCAGCTCGCCCATTACCTGCGATAATGCGCCCGCTTCTTCACCGGCCTCCACAACGCCAGAATAAAGCGGTGGAAAGATAGTCCGGCGTTCGCGAATTAAATCTGAAAACTTACGGCCTTCCTGCAGTCCGCGCCGCAGCTGTGCAATCAATTCAGACATTGCCGGATTTTCTTTATCATCTCCGAGAAGAGTCAACGCGCGCTCAAGCGGGATATTTGCTTCCAGCAACGGGACGAGCCGATCCGTAAAATCCACCACACTCAGCTTTGGCTTCATAAAGCCATTTTTCTTTATGCTTTGGCTTCCTTCACCGATATATTCCAGCGGCATTAATCCGCGGTATTGTATACGACGGCTGGCTTCCTCTTGCGAATCTCCTTCTAAGAGGAGTTCACTGACTTTGCCCTTCTGGTCACTGACTTTGAATTTATATAGCGGCATATAGAATTTCGATATATTAAATGTTAAAATTGCTTTATTTCTGCGAGATAAAAAGACGAATCAAATTTCAGGAAAAATCCTTCCTTTTATTAAAGGTCGAAGCCTTTATTCGGATCAGCCATATCCGGCGGAGATTTCTTTTTGCCTTTTTCCCGTTCGCGCTGAACAACGGGCAGCGGGCGTGTCATAATCAGGATATCATCGATGAACACTTCTAGGGTGTATACCCCCGCAACTGGAAATTGTAGATTAACCAATTGAAAAATCATCTCAATAACCTGATTTGGATGATCAAATTT
>JBAYAV010000375.1:0-3229 GCA_041669565.1 Lentisphaeria bacterium | reverse complement strand
TCAAAAGACAAAAAAAAGCTTATTTTCCCGATTGGGCATGAACTTGGTTCATAATAATTTAAGGACTCATAGGCTTTACAAATGGACACCCTTTTTGTTGATCGGGCGGACGCCCGATCAACAAAAAAAGTTATGTAGACGTCCCAATCCCATTGAACACTCCGATCCTGCATGTTCGTCTTTTTCCGTTCCCTTTCCGTCTTCTATTCCGTATCTTTCCGTTGTAAAAAATCCCCCACGCATTCGCTATTTTCCGTTGTAAAAATTCCACACACACATTCGCTATTTTCCGTTGTTCCAAAAATATTCCTCCCGCAACTTGCAAAAAAACAAATAGCCTATTATATTAGTGTTGCGATTGATTAGAACAAGAGAACAAAAAAAGGACACTCAACAAATGGAAAATCCATCAGAAAATTATTTCAAAACCATGCCCGACAAAAAGGGGAACTTCGGCGACTACGGTGGCAGCTACATTCCGCCACAACTTCAAGTCGAGATGGACAAAATCACCGATGCTTACTACAAAATCAGCAAATCCTATCAGTTTATTTCCGAATTGCGGAGCATCCGCAAGCATTTTCAGGGGCGCCCCACCCCAGTTTACTATGCAAAAACACTCTCTGATGAATATGGCGGGCGTATCTATCTCAAACGCGAAGACCTGAACCACACCGGCGCGCATAAGTTAAATCACTGCATGGGCGAAGTCCTGTTAGCAAAATACATGGGCAAAAAGACCGTGATTGCCGAAACGGGAGCTGGACAGCATGGCGTTGCCTTAGCGACCGCCGCCGCGTATTTCGGACTTAAATGCGAAATTCACATGGGTGAAGTCGACATCGAAAAAGAGCATCCGAATGTTGTTCGAATGCAGCTTCTCGGCGCGAAAGTCATCCCGGTAACATTTGGACGCAAAGCATTGAAAGAGGCCGTCGATTCCGCCTTCCAGGCCTATCTGAAAGATCCCGTCAGCACCATTTACTGCATCGGTTCGGTCGTAGGGCCGCATCCCTTTCCAATGATGGTTCGCGATTTTCAGCGCGTTGTCGGCATTGAGGCCAAAGAGCAATTTCAAGAAATGACAGGGGAATTACCTGACAACGTGTTAGCATGCGTCGGTGGCGGAAGCAATGCGATCGGTATTTTTTCAGCCTTTTTGGACAATACGGAAACAAAACTTTACGGCATTGAACCGGCGGGTCGTTCCTTTAAGCCCGGTGATCATGCAGCCAGCATGACCTATGGGAAACCCGGCATTATTCACGGCTTTAAATGCTATCTGCTCCAGGATGAAAAGGGCGATCCTCAACCGGTCTATTCCATCGCCAGCGGACTCGATTATCCGGGTGTCGGCCCAGAGCATTCCATGCTGCATGACACGGGACGCATCAAGTATGTCACCATTAATGACAAAGAATGCTTGGATTCCTTTTATCTTTTAAGTCGCAAAGAAGGCATTATCCCCGCATTGGAAAGCGCACATGCAATCGCATACGCTATAAAATTGGCAAAACAAAAACCCCGCGAATCTATTTTAGTCAATTTAAGTGGTCGAGGTGATAAAGACATCGACTATATTGTGGAACATTATGGCCTGCGTAATTAATAATAGGAACGGCCAAATATTCTATAAAAGCAGCTGCAACGACAATCAAACGAAATAAGTTCCTACTCAAAGGGCACCGATTAACAAAAAATCGGTGCCCTTTTTTGGTAGCCCATTCAGCCCACATCATGCGACCAGTGATCTCCTATAAAAGAATGGATATTCCCACTATTTATCAAAGAGATTCTAAACCTATTCGATCCAGTGAAGAACTTCATAAGTACAAAAAAAATACACCACCGAATGCCAAGCAGCATATACGGTGGTGTAAGAGGACGACTGCCCTGTATTTAATGTAAAACAGGGCCGTCTTTTATTTTTTATTTAATATCAGGCCTGCTCTTCGGGATGCAGAGAGCGCATAATGCCCATTTCGAGACCGCGCAATTCAGCGAGACCACGCATACGGCCGAGACCATAGTAGCCCGGATTTGCACAAGCTGGTTTTGCCAAATCATCCATAATATCTGCGCCATGATCTGGACGGAACGGAATACGCCAGTCCTTACGCCCAAGTTTTTTACGTCGAATTTGTTCCTCACATGCCGCCTTCATCAGAGCGTACATATCCACGCTACCGCCAAGATGCGGTGCCTCATAAAAATTGCCATTCTCGTACTTTGTACTACGCATGTGCATAAATCCAACCCGATCCGCGCAGGACTTAAACATCTCCACCACATTATTATCAGCACTCGCGCTGAAACTACCCGAGCAAAAACAGATGCCATTTGCTGGGCTATCAACCATGTTCATCAAGTTTGTAATATCTTTCTGATTGCTGAAAATTCGAGGCAGGCCCAAAATCGAGCGTGGCGGATCATCCGGATGCATCACCATTTGGCAGCCGCTTTCTTCTGCGACCGGTACGACCTCGTTCAAGAAATAACTCAAGTTATTCTGCAAACGCTCGCGGGTAAAGCCCTCATACTTAGCCAGCATCGACCGAATATCTTCAATCGTGATGCCCTTAAATCCCGGGAAATTATCAATAATCGAACGCTGCAGCTTAAAAGCCTCATGTTTGCTTAAAGAATGAAAAAAGCTCTCTGCTTTTTGAATAATTTCAGGAGAGTAATCTTTTTCAGCACCCTTCCGCTGTAAAATAAACAACTCAAAAGCCGCAAATTGCACCTGATTAAAATACAGCGTCGTAGAACCATCCGGAAGGCGATAATGTAAATCCGTACGAACCCAATCCAATACCGGCATAAAATTATAGGTAATAACATTCACGCCCGCCCGACCAAGATTGCGTAGGCTTTCTTTATAAACCTCAATATAATGTTTATAGTTTCCAGTCCCATTCTTAATATCTTCATGCACCGGAAGACTCTCCACTACACGCCATGTCAAGCCATGCGATTCGATGTTCTTTTTGCGATCAATAATGCCATCCGTACACCATAATTTACCATACGGGATATAATGCAGCGATGTAACAACACCAGTAGCGCCAGTTTGACATATATACTCCAGCGAAACTGGATCCTCATTCCCATACCAGCGAAAAGTTGGTTCTAAAAACATGATATTTACCCTTTTTATATTTTTTCATTTTATAACGATTTCGGAAAAACCCTATAATTTAACCTATAATACTGAAAAAACAACATGGAT
>JBAYAV010000374.1:0-3247 GCA_041669565.1 Lentisphaeria bacterium | reverse complement strand
CCCGACGTTTCGGTTTTCAGATTTTAAAAATATGTGGGATAGTTTTTTAACATCGATTATTAATCGTCCACGCATTTTTAGACCTCCGTTATTTCTATTTTTGTTTCTTTTATGCCTTTTTCATATCCTGCGGATAAAATCAGATCTATGTTATTAAAACTATCATCCTGAATAATTCCGAATGACACCAACGGGTCTAAAATCATTTTCCCGCTGTAATTGTCCGGGTCGCGCCGCGTTCTTGTTGGGAACGTATAGTGGATATGCACTTTTGCTTTTTTTATTGGTCTTTCCGGTATCACCATCATTCCAGATTGCATTAGCTCTGACCACTCTTTTTTATATTTCTGATAATTCCAGCGGTTTTCGCGTCCCATGAATTTATTGTTTGATGGTGGTATATCTTTGACAATTATTACTATTTTGTTTTCAAATGTCTCAACCATCGGACATAGCGGGTTCAAGTCTTCCGGGTCCTTTCCGCAATGCTCACCATCCGGTTTGATAATCTGGTAATCGCATCCGTCGCATTCATACTCTTTATTCATCGTTTCATCCTTTCGGACATCATTTTTTTATTTACTTCCGACGCTTTTTGCCTGTAATTTTTTCCGGTAAACTGTACTGGAGAACATTTTTCTAAAATTCTGTCATATATACGCGAATATTCAATTTTTTCAGGGTTCTTAATAGATTTAATCGATAAGTTGGTAGTAATTATCATAGGCTGCCCTGACTTATATCTGTCATCAATAACATTAAATACTTGCTCCATACCATAATCTGTTTTTCTCTCCGTACCCAGGTCATCGATAATCAGTAGCTTGTATTTATTAAAGTTTCGGTAATATTCTGCCTTATTGGGTGCTGAAAATGCTTCATCGATTACTTTATTAAATGTCGTCATTAGCGCGGGTATTTGTTTATCTATCAGATAATTAGCAATACACGCAGCCAGAAATGTTTTTCCAGTTCCAACGCTACCCCAGAATATCAACCCTGATCCAGTTTTATAAAAATCATCGGCGAAGTTCTCGGCGTATACTTTCGCGAAATCTGTGTTTTGTTGTGTGCCATCGTCATTTTCAAATGTCCATTGCTGAAAGCTTTCATCGCGAACACCTGATTTTCTCATTCTGTCTACCTGTTCTTGTATTTGCTTTTCGTCAAACCCTTGTTCTTTCATGTCTCTTATTTTTGTTTCACATTCGCATAGACAATATACTTTTTTGGGTTTCGGTATCAACCCCAGCATTATTTCTTTTTGAGTGTGACACTTATGGCAATACACCAATCCATCTTTTATGTAATCGTCTGGGTGTACGCAGCCACTCTGCTTGCTCAATCGCTCGATTGTCTCTATCATAAGCTGTCCTCCGGGTCGCATTTATAATAATCAGCATCGCCCCATCGTGGACCTTTGCTGCCAGCCGTCTTTTTCTCTGCGTCGCGTTTTGCCCAATTGCGAATAGTCGCTAAATGGTCTTTATATACTTTCCCGGTACTGGCAACATAATCATCCAGCCTTTGAATTCGTTCTTGCCAATCGCCAGGGAATTCAGTTTTGAGTTTTTCCAGTTGATTATCATCCAACATCACTTTTTCATATTCCCCATATTTATGCTTAATGGGTTTTTCTTTTTTGGCGGGCAAAGGGGTTGGGGGTTCTTCCCCCTCTTCTCTTATCTTATCTAATCTAATCTTCTCTTCTCTTATCTTATCTGGGGTATTTACGTTTTGTTTGCGTAAACATTTACGTAATGTTTTCTTACCGCCAATGGCTTCAATAGGCGATTCTGATAATTCTTTTTGCTTTTTTCTGTACTCTTTTTGGTAATTCCTTTGGTATTCTAGGCGGTTTTCGATCTGTTCAAAATTTTGATGTTTACCCCAATTCGGGATAGTAATTGCGCCATTGATTATTTCAATCATTCCGAACCGTTCAAAAGTCGATAATGCCAACTTAACCGTGCTTTCTTTCCTGCGGAAAATGGTTGCCATCATTGCATCCGTGTATGCTATTTTCCCATTCATCATAAACACGCCATGGTTGTTTTGCTTACCGGCTAAGCAAAGGAGTTTAAACCAAATTACAATAATACTGTCCGCGTCCGGTAAACTCTCAATCAAGAGTATTTTTTCATCATCGAAAACGTCTGTAACTATTTTTATCCATTTAATATCAGCTATTTGTTTTCACCTTCTTTTTATTTAGAGATAGGGGTTTTTACACCCCTGATATTATTTAGATGAAAGGCAGGTCGTCATCATCGTCCATCAGATTAAATCCATCAAGCACACTTGAACTTTTATCAAGCAATTTATCTTTCGGTGGGTTGATTCCTTTTTTCACCGAATCAACGCTGCAAACAAATCTCAATACTGGTTCCATGCCCGTCTTGCCATTGCCTGCCCATTCTTCCAGGCCAAACGCCCCACCAAACAATTTGCCTTTTAACGCCTTTTCATCAAAATTAAATTTAAACCCATTATTTGATTCCTGAATGCTGGTGATCAGGCCCTTGAAATATTCCGTTGAGTTTCCCTCGGTAAGTTGGTAATATGTACCTTTCCATTTTGCATCAGCATTTTTTTCTTTCATCCGGTCAAACACTCGTCTGAAATATCCAGCGTGTTCACCCTCGGAAATGTCATAAAAAAGAACTAACATTGATTTACCGGATTTTGATTTTTGTTCTTCAGCTTTAATTATTTTGCAGATATAGCCGCCTGGTTCCAGTGTTTCATATTCTCCAAAACTCTTTGCCTGCACGTTGTCATATCCTTGTGGTTTTTCCATTATTCAATCTCGCTTTCGTTTTCTTTATTTTTTAGTGGGCTTAAATCCCAATATTCGCGAATCTTTTCATCTACCATTTTTAAATCGTTGTCAATTTCCAGTGTTTCAAATAATCCAATTGGCGACTTCGATACCGCCCCGTTGTCTGATTGGGTTATGAATAAATGCTTGTTATTATCATTTACGCAGCGTAAAACGATTGTAAACATCCCTTCAATGCATACTTTTTCATCTAACAATTTGCCAACCGTTTTGGGCTTTATGTCTCCAAAATCATTTACGTCCTCATGCATCATCAAGTAAACAATTGTGTCTGGTGGTAGCTTTGCTGTTATAAACTGTATGAGGCCCCAGAAATGGTCGCCAATTTCGTTATATAGGGTAAACACGCCATTACCTTTACCGGCGCTAGAATGGCCGTTCATGAACTGATTAGTGATTAAATAT
>JBAYAV010000373.1:0-3254 GCA_041669565.1 Lentisphaeria bacterium | reverse complement strand
CGTTACATTTCCCCATCCATCATTGGTTTTGGCAATTTCAATTATTCCGTAAATATGATTTGGCATAACCACAAATTCATCCAATTTTATAAATGGGAAATGTTCCGGTATTTCAAACCAATATTTTTATGCCAATTCACCAATTTTATATCCACGAATTATAGATGCCAAATTTTGGGATTGTGGGCCAAATTTATTTTGGGGGAGATCGGGATGATGGCAACGATGGTGGTGAAGATGGTGATTGTAGAGACGCAAAATTTTGCGTCTCTACGAAGGGGAATACGAAACAGCCGCCCATTCTTATAGGGCCGCGGGGTTTTATGCGCACATTCCCAACATGCCATTGTAATGGCGATGTCTTTCTGTATATTGTCGAATGCGATATTGAGACATAATGCTCTTTTTTTGTTCTTTCTGCGATTTTTGATTTGACAAACCGTCATTACTTCTGTATGTTTAATGACAGTTTGTAAGGAGTATTATGGTTGACTATCGAAAACAAATGAAAGAATGGCTTGAATCCAATCGCCCATTTTCTACGGCGGAGGTCCAGTCCGCTGGAATTTCCAGGCAAACACTGGTGGTACTTCAACGCCAAGGCGTAATCGACCGTTTGTGTCGCGGCGTGTATCTTGCTTCCAACGCAAATATTACGGAAAATCTCTCGCTGCAAATTGCCGCGTTGAAAGTTCCTTCCGGTGTGGTGTGTCTTCTTTCGGCACTTCGATTTCACAAGTTTACGACCCAACTTCCGCAAGAGATATGGCTGGCCGTCAAACAGCAGAGTCGGAAACCGTGCATGGGGTCTATTGAACTTCGTGTCATTGCAATGGGGCAAGAAACATTTCATTTCGGCATTGAGGAACACGATGTCGACGGCATAAAAATTCGGGTCTATTCTGCTGCAAAAACGGTCGCAGACTGTTTCAAATTCCGCAATAAAATCGGGACGGATGTTGCGTTTGAAGCACTTCGTGAAGGATATCGCCTGAAACTGTTTTCTGTCTCCGAACTTATGAACGCCGCTAAAATTTGCCGGGTCTCAAGAATCATCACGCCATACATGGAGAGCCTCTTTCCATGAGTAATACCAATCCAGTCAATATTGCGGCCTCCGTGGAAGCCAAGCTGAAAAACGTTACTGCTGAGCGTAGGATTGATTATCGCTTTATTTTGATCCGGTATGCGACAGAACGTTTTTTTTATCGATTGAGCGTTTCCGAATATGCGAATCAGTTCGTGCTAAAAAGTGGCAATCTCCTTGTCATTTGGCAAAATGGCGACAACTCCCGAACGACTGTGGATTCGGACTTTCTATGCTTCGGCAACGCTTTTCTATAAAATATTTTTTGTGTGGATAGGCTCTAATACAGATAAACAAATAGTCCTTGGAGGTTAGCGATGAAAAAGATATTGTTTTTGATGGTTTTTGTGACTTATCTCGTTCCGGTTTATTCCGCTGAAATCAGCAAACCCACGGGATGTTTTACCAGCACCCTCACCAAACGAGCGGTTGCCAACCCAGCTTTGCAGGGCGGACTGATACGTACAACTTGGGCGAAAATCGAGCCCTCATCCGGAACATTCGATTTTTCATCTATCGAAACGTCACTGCGGCTACTCCCAAAAAACAAGCAGTGGAGTCTGGCCATTCATGGCGGATGGTCCTCAATGGATGCTACACAACCCGTCCAATCGCCGAGGCGTAACAAAGAAATAATGCTACCTCGCAAACCTGATGAGCACATGTCTCCGCCTTGGCTGATTACAAAATATGGTGCCAAAACCTTCTCTGCGCGTTTTCGGGGATATACCGTCAATATCCCGAAATACTGGGATTCTTCCGTGCAATTGCGACTCGCCTCCATGTTGCAGGCCGTAGCAGAAAGATACAAAAGCGATAAGCGTTTAAAATTGGTGTATGTCCCGCAGATGACCAGCAATGGCATCGAGGGCCATTTTAATGGCGTTCCAGTCACGGACCTTCTGCAGGCCGCCGGATTGTCATCGGAACAGGAAAAACAATTCGAATTCCTTTGGGCACAGGCCTCGCTCTCCGCAATTCGTGCCACGTCATCTGCGTTCGATAATAAGGCCGTAGCTTTTGAAGTGCATGAATTGCTTGGCAATGCGAATATACCAATCCGCATCATGAAGGAAATTCAGGCTGATCCAAAACTGAAAAATCAGGTCGGGATCGGAATGTGGTGGATCTCTGGAAAAACAGAGTACCAGCATGATCTGGTTCGCGCAATTGAAAAATTTCCCGGAGATCTTTATGGGCAGGTCATTGGCCGGTCTGACCAGACCAACCGTTTTCCGAATGGCAATTATGGAAAAGTATTTGAACAGGCAAAAAAGCTGGGTATGCGTTACCTTGAGGTATGGAACTATGAATTTGAAAAGAATACCTGCAATGACTTGATGGAGGCCTTCAACCGCTATACTCAAAAAACATTCGCATCCGGTAAAAAATAAAGGCCTTTATGGTGGCCGGCGCAGAAACGCCTTCGGCTTCGCCGCAGGCGTAAGGGTGTCCATTTAATTGCCGAGGAGTCTTTTTATTTTGATGAGGTAAGTTCATACCCTATCTAAAAACAAGCCTTTTTTGGCTTATTGTAGGGGCGAAATATTTTTCGCCCGTTCATGCCCGGCCGCTGATTTTTATATACACACGTCTTTAACAGAAAAATTAAAATCGCCTGAATGACGAATGAATCGATTAAAATTGTAGGGGCGAAATATTTTTCGCCCGTTCTTGCAGGGCTGCTGATTTTTATATACACACGTCCCCAAGGCAATGGCATGTTTGAAATAAGGACAAAGACGTCGCCAAGACAACCGAGGTTTGAAATCAAAAACGACGCACGTCCGTGCGCCGCTACGAGGGGGATCTATAAAACAACGTGATGTTTGAATTAAGGATAAAAACGTCGCCCAAAATAATGTTATGTTTGAATTAAGGATAAAGACGTTCCCAAGGCAATGGCGATGTCTTTCTGTATATTTTGAACAATCCTGGTATTTTTTGTATATTGTCGAATGCGATATTGAGACATAATGCATTTTTGTTATTGTTTCAAACATCGCATTTTTGGTTGCTAATGTAATGAAATAATATCCATGTCCCGAATAATCCCAATTTGGTATTCTGTGTGATTTTGTTCGATATTTGTGGTGGTATTTATCGTCCATAATTTTGTTTCTATCGGTATAATAGTGATGTTCCCGTTCCGACGTCTTGGTGGGGG
>JBAYAV010000372.1:0-3259 GCA_041669565.1 Lentisphaeria bacterium | reverse complement strand
TGAGGACGCCTATCATACTCCTGAAGAACGCTTTGCTGAACTTCCGCCGGGAATGAATCCGCGTTGCATCCGTTCGGATCAGGCAGAAAAAATTCGTTCGAAAATGCGCGAAAAACTACATCTGAAGCCTGAGACAATCGCTATTATTATGATTGCGTCTAATTTTCAGCTTAAAGGCGCCGATCGGACCTTGCAGGCGATTCGCAACTTACCTGAAAAACAGCGGGAAAATTGCAACTTTATTTTAGTTGGCAATGTGAATGTTGAATCGGCCCTTCAAGAAGCTCGTGTGTTGCATCTTGAAAAACAGGTCCTTTTCCCGGGAGCAAAAAATAATATAGATGAATATCTTTTGGCGTCTGATTTAATGGTGCATCCAGCGCGTCAGGAAGGAACAGGAACCGTTCTTATTGAGGCAATCGCCAGTGGCATTCCGGTAATATGTTCTGGCGCCTGTGGGTTTTGGTCGTATGTAAGAGATTCTTCGGGTGCGGTATTATCGGAGCCATTTCAACAATCGGAATTAGATGCCGCTCTTTCAACAACGCTGGCTAAATTACCCGAATTAACAGAAAAAACGAGAGCTTATGCAAAAACTCAAAATTTTTGCGGACGGGCAGCCGTGGTACTTCAAAATTTAGAAAACTTTGTGCAAAAAAACAAAATAAAATAATGCATTTTAAAAAAAACAAGAAAAAAAGCGATTTCCTTTATGGCAGCAATGAGATAGAATATCTTAAAGTTGCTACTGGAAGCTGGCGGTTTTATAATAAAATATCGATTGACCATTATCAGGATATCGTGGCGAAGCATTTGCAATATCGAAAAGAACAGCGCGAGCTAAAGCGTGATACGAAACGCAATGTCACCCGATTTAAATACGATAACGTCAGCTATATTGTCAAAGATTTTATTGCGTCGCTGCGTCCAGAATTTTTCAGTGTGGCGCGTCAGAGCTGGCTTGGCAGTCAATTCTTAAGAGACTATACGGTGCCGTGTTTGGCGTGGAATCATTCTAAAACAGGCGGTGATTTTATTATTTATTTAGATGCCGGTCCGGGGAATTTTTGTGAGAAGGACTATCTTGGCTATCGGGATATCGAGAATTTATATTATGAGTGCGGCGCGTTACTGGGCGAGCTGCATCTTAATGGCTTTTACCACGCGGACACAAAACCGAGCAATTTTGTGGTAAATAGCCTTATTCCTGAACTTGATAAAAAAGTCGTCATTATCGATTGTGATCGAGTTTTGTGTTATTCGAAGATGCCGCCGTTAAAGCGCTGCTTAAAAAATGTGGCGCAGTTTTTAGCAGGAACAAAAAAGATTTCTGATTTATCGCAGTGGCTTAAATTCACAAAGGCATTTCGCGCTGGCTATCAGGAAAAAGTGAATTTGGCCCCACAAGCCGCGGATCTGTTTTGGCAGAATGTCTTGCATGTAATCCAGACGCCAAAATATAAAATTGAAAATCATTTAACTCAAAAACATTTTGATCTTTGGAATAAATAAAAAAAAACACAGAGAGAAATGGTATCCCTTGTTTGAAAATATGCAATAAAGGACTAAATTGATTAAATTTACGGATTTATCGGCAGTTTCAATGCCGTTGTTAATTAGTTAATATTTTAAATATGGAGAATAACGTGGAATCATTTTTTAGTCAAGCTCAATTTTTTGTCGCCGCCGCGGGAAGTGCTGTTAGTGGGAAAAACGCCATTTTTACCCAAATGCTGATTTTAGTCCCATTATTTGGTATTATGTATTTTTTGATGATCCGCCCGCAGAAAAAGAAACAACAAGAATTACAGGCAATGTTGCGCAAAATAAAGGCCGGCGATAAGGTAATGCTGAATAGCGGCGCAATTGGCGTGGTTAGCAAAGTATCTGAAAAGAATATTAAGGTAATGGTTGCTGAAGGTGTAAATATTGAGTTCGTTCGCTCGGCGGTCGCAGCTATTATAAAAGATGAAGATGCGTCTGAAGATAAGAAAAAATAATAAAAGCAGTATTTAAAATTATATAATTTGATTATAGAGGGAACGTGATGAAAAAATCATTGATTATTCGTTGGATTATTATCTTGCTGGTTGTGGTCTCTTGGACGTGGTCTATTTTTCCAATTAAGGATAAGGATTATTTAGTTGAATTTAAGAAGATGGCGCAGGATGAGGTTCAAAAATTAGAAAAAAAATCCCTGAAATTAGAAAAATTATGTAAGATTGAGACATTTAAAAAACAGATGTCTGCGGCACGCAAAGAGAGTGATAATGCCTACCAAAAATTTATTGCCGATCATCAGGATGTTTTGCTGAGTGATGCCTATGTTGCTCAAATGAAAATAGACGAGTATCAGGAATTATGGAAAAGGGTCGATGAAATCAAAAAGGATGAGCCGAAAATATCGGGTTTTAAAGCAATTGAAATTGCTGCAAAAGGCACGGCGGACACGTACCGCATATCTCTGGGAGACTATATCAAAATTCCATTCCAGAATAAAGTTTCGAATAAGTCCGTTTTGCGTTTCGTGCGCATAAAGTCCGCAGGAAAATTAAAATTGGGCCTTGATCTGCAAGGCGGTACGGAATTCATTATCGGGTTCGATGCAAAAAAAGTCCCGTCTGGAATGGAAGTCACTGATGTACGCGATCGTATTTTGGAAATATTGCGGAATCGTGTCGATGTAATGGGTGTTACCGAACCACAACTAAAATCGACGGGGGCCTCAACTATATCCGTTCGTATGCCGAGTGTCGATGAAGCGGATAAAACCGATATCCGTAATACAATTCGCCAGAATGCAAAACTGGAATTTCATTTGGTCGCTCAAAATAATGACGATCTCGTAAAGGCCTATAATACAGATCGCAAAGGCTTTGTAACACCTGTGGATATGATTCGCAGTGAAATCGAAGAAGAACGCAATGGCGAAATCTTCAATGAAACAATTTTTATTTTGAAGCATCCGGAGCACGTGAAGGGCGAAGATGTAAAGAAGGCCTCACCGAATGTGAATGAATTTGGTAACTGGACCATCGGATTGGAATTTAAGAGCCGTGGCGCCGCTGCTTTTGGAGAAGTCACTGGGGCGAATGTCGGGCGTCGCTTGGCGATTGTATTGGATGGTAAGATTTACAGCGCACCAAATATCAATGAGGCGATTAACGGCGGTCGTGCTGAAATCAGCGGGTCGTTTACTTATGAAGAAGCAAATCGTCTGGCTGGTGTTATTGCTTCGGGTAACTTGCCTGTCTCCATT
>JBAYAV010000371.1:0-3261 GCA_041669565.1 Lentisphaeria bacterium | reverse complement strand
CTTCTTCACTTCTCGCATCACTGTGGAATGCGCAACATTGAGTTTTTTTGCGATTTTTTTGAACGAGTAGTGTTCTTGCAGAGCTTTTTCAATTGTGAGTCGGTCAGAAAGCTTCATTTGTGATATATTGTTCTCCTTTTTTTGTAAGTGAATTACGACTCCTTGCAGAATTAAACGCCCCCCCCTCCCACGGAGGAGGGGGGAGAACTGGGAGTAAATAACAACATAGCATATCATAAGAATCTTTGTTTTTAGATATGGACAATATCATCTGGAAGAAATATCAAAAAACTCTCGCAGGATTAAACGCACATGCAGCCATTTGTAAGATTGAATGCACCATACATGGTTTGTAAAATTAAACGCAAAAAAAGTGTGCGTTTACTTTTTCTATTTACAATAATCTGAGTATGAGAGTTTTTAAACTTGAGTATGATTTGTATGAGTGTATATTTAAGGATAGACTTTGTTTTTTAAAAAGGATTTTAATATTTAAATGAGTAAACAGCAAAAAATCTATTCTATTTTAATCGAATGCATTCTTTTTATCTGTGTATTTCTACCGGAAATTACCGGCCGAAAAAACGTGTCTGGTAATCAAAATAGCTGCTCAACGCGAATTGCAAAAAAAGATTTACAGGACTTAATTCTCCTGGCAAAAAAAGAACGGCATAGAGCAAAATATCTCTCCGGTACGGCCGCAAGACAGGCCGAATGGCTCTGTGTAAAAGCCGAATACGCGGTTTATAAAAGCAATCAAATGGATAGCAATAATCCGGAAATTGCGGCAGAATGCCGTGATTTCGTACACACGTCCTGCGGTCGATTGCTGTATGCGTCGAATCAGAGCCGACAAGGAATGCGGACTATTTACGAAGAACCGGGTGCAAAATTACGGGCTTATCGTTCAAAAATAGACGAGAGCCTCCAGACTTATTCTATTTCTATCCCGGCTGTTTATGACGAGCGTGTTTCATGGCCGTTGATTGTGTCGATGCACGGCCATGGCTGGTTTCGTCCGTTTCAGGGGCATCCAGCGCCGTGTTATAAGGGCGCATTTGTCCTTTCGCCGCAGGGGCGCGGTGCCACCGATTACAAAGATCTCGGGGAAGAAGACGTTCTGGCGGCGATTGCCGAAGTGAAAAAGGACTATAATATTGATTCGGATCGCGTTTATTTGAAGGGCGGTTCTATGGGGGGAACGGGGTGTTTTAACTTAGCCGTTCATTACGCGGACCAATTTGCGGGCATTTTCCCGATTGTTGGCAATGCGGATAATCGTGCCTGGACAGCACGCTGGGGGTGGAATACTCTTTATCCTGGACGGAATAACACGCTTCGTGATTTTTTGCAGAAGACGCATTCTGCGGTGCCGTTTGCGGGAAATTTACAGCATTTACCGGCGTATATTTTAGCCGGATCGGGAGATACTGTGGTTCCGCCGGAGCATTCTGAAAATATGGCTGCGGCATTACGTGCGGCCGGCTATAATGTTGAATATCGGGAATACCCTAATTGTGGTCATGGCGGTTTTTCGGATTTTGCGGTGTCGGAAGGTCTGGCGTGGACTTGCGGTTGGAGACGGAATGCTTATCCGCGTGAAGTGCGTTGGAAGGCTTCTTCGCTGCGTTACGGCAAGGCATACTGGCTGCGAATGGATCAGATGGCGCATCCGTTGGAAATGGCGGAGATGCTTGGAAAAGTAACGGCTCCGAATCATGTCCAAATTACGGTTGCAAATTTGTTGTCTTTTTCAGTTTGTTGTAATGATATTTTATTTAATCCTTGTCGTCCGTTGTTTTTGGAGATTAATGGTCAGCGTGTTATTTTTCCGCCATGGTCTTCCCAGAAGTCTTCTCTCGTATGGCGGTGTTTGCGCTACGATGTTATTCACGGCTGGGATGTGGAGGAGCATTTTCAGATTCCGGAGCTGCGAAAAGTTTGCGGAATGGAAGGGCCTATTCATGATGCATTGCTGGATCCGTTTATTTTAGTGGTGGGGACGCAATCGCCGATTGATGGCATGAATGAAATTTGGAAGCGTGAAGCGGATCAGTTTGTTTTTGAGTGGCAGCGTCGTAATAATGCGCCGTGCTTAATTACAGAGGACGAGAAATGCACGCCGGAGATGGTGGAAAGCCGGAACCTGATTTTGTTTGGCGGCGCGCGGGATAATTCGGTAAGTGCCCTTTTTGCGGGAGTGCTTCCTTTAACGGAAATGTATGAACCGTTGCGGAAGGATTCGTTTTATCAAGAGAGCGACAATGTGGGGCATATGATCGTTTATCCGGCGGGTAATTATTCTCCGGGGCATTTAATGGTGGAAGTTTCTGCAAACACTCCCACTGCGGCATTTCAGGTTTGGGGGCGTTTTGGCAACTGGTTTAACTGGGGTGTCTATGATTCTAAAAAATATTTCGATTATGCCATTTTTGACGGTCGGTCTTCTTCGCCGGAGACCATGCTTTTAGTGGGCTGGTTCGGAACCGATTGGCGCATTAATAGCGGCGAATATTTTTTGGGAAATCGACAGCTGCGCTTAAAAAATGGCAGTCGTACTCTTCCGCGCTATGATTCTATTCAGGAATGTAAAAAGTTATTGCACTTAAATTTGACGGACTTATTCCCGAAAGCCGTGGATCAAATGCGCGGTGCCATCGGTTGGAATGTGCATTATTGGGGGGAGAGGCTTACGGATGCGGCAAGCTGTTTTGGCATCCGTGCGCCGTCTTCGATTACATTTGATATGGAGGACACTTTTCGTGAATTTTCGGCGGTTGTCTGCATGGACAATGCCGCGGATCATTTTTTAACGGAGAGCCGAAGAAAAACGGAAAAGGTCCGTTTTGTCGTCTGGGGGGATGATCAGGTTAAGGGTGAGGCTACGGTTGATTGGCAAAATCCGGAAATGGAATTAAAGGCGGATATAACGGGGGTGGCAGAACTGAAGTTGACTGCGGAACCCGGAGGTGGCCCCAGTTGGCTGCATAGCGCAGCTCTTTGGAAAAACCCAATTGTGCAAAAATAATGAATGATAAAAAAGAAAATTAATATGATGACAAGAAAAGAATTTCGCCAATTGGCAGAAAAAAAAATAATGATCCTGGATGGCGCAACGGGTACGGAATTAATTCGGTACGGAATGCCCGGCGGGGTTTGTCCGGAACAGTGGATACTGGAACACCCGGACGTGATTCAGAAAATTCAACGCGGATATGCCCGCGCTGGCGCCGATATTATCTATGCGCCGACGTTCGGGGG
>JBAYAV010000370.1:0-3294 GCA_041669565.1 Lentisphaeria bacterium | reverse complement strand
TTTCCGCCCGTTTTTGCACGGCCGCTGATTTTTATATACGTACGTCGCCAAGACAACCGATGTTTGAAATCAGAAACGACGCACGGCCGTGCGCCGCTACGAGGGGGATCTACAAAGCAATGTGATGTTTGAATTAAGGATAAAGGCGTCGCCAAAATAACGTGATGTTTGGAATAACGTGATTCTTTTTTCTTTGTCTTCAACTCATCATTCATCATTCATAACTCATCACTCGGCTACGGCATAGCTGTAGCCGCAGCCGCTACGAGAAAATCATCAAAACAACACATAGGTGTGCGGCGGGGCTACTACTGCCAATTCGGATTATAAATCACATGCCCCGTTGCGTCTTTGAAACGCAGGAAGAATCCACAGCCGAGTGTATGATTCCGCAAAAAAATCACCACAGTATTCTTGCCCTTTTTCAGCAGTACCGGCGTACTGAATTGATCGGGCTGGGCGATCCGATTAGAAAACGAATCAAACCGCAGCAGCTGGTCATTCAGATAAACTTTTGCAAAATCATCAAATCCGAAGAGCATTTCCGCTGGCTGATCCTCGGGCATATTGAAATGCGTAACAACTTGAATTTCACAATGATCCACCCCACCGAAAGCGGCATCCACATCCACATAGCCATTATCATACCGCGTAATACACGGCCGCGAACGCCGCTGCGCATCCGTGGCACCCGCATCTATGCGCAAGGCATGCCAATTTTTCAGCCATGCTAACTTGTTCCGGCATTCCACCCGCGCGTCTTCCAATTTCTCCAGTTTCTCTGCTGAATAAAGACAGCCCTCGGACGCCAGCAATGGCCGTATCCGATTTTCAAGAACACCCAGTAGTCGTTTTACGCAATCCGTCGAATCATAGTCCTCCGCAAAAGACCCCAGCCACTGCGAAAACTGATTGACTTTTAGCTTGGGAAACAGCGGGATCTCTATTTCAAACCGAGCAACTCGAAGAGCCTGAGTTTTCTTTTTCAGCTCGGCGTAATCTCCACATTGCTGATCCATAGGAATATCAACCCTCCGGCACAACTCATACGCCTCTTGTACCGCCTTATCCGACAAAAAGAATCTTTTTTTTGCATTGCAAAGTTGATCGCAAGAAAGAACATTGTCAAACCTATAATCATAACGACAGCTATCCCAAAATTCATTCTCATGAATCATCAAAGGCGTATCCGAAATCGGCATTTCCGCACAACGCAGAAACAGCGGCAGCGCCGTGCCATTTAAGATTGCCGCGCTGCATTCCAGTCGGCATTCCAGACGTTTTAATTGGACCGCCTTCTGTTCTTCTACAGTCATCAAGGCATCCAGCCGATTTTTTTGCATCTGTTCAGCGTACTTTTTTTGAGCCTCACTTTGTTCGATATTTTTCATCAGCCTTGCCTCCATGTAGACCAGCAAGGCGTATTCCGACACCGTTTTTTCAAAGTTCTGAAGCTCTTTTAATTTTTGTTTTTGTTTGGAGAGATCCCCGTACGCGTAGTTCGGATGTTTTGTAATCCACTGCCATAAGAACAAATCCATGCGGCAGGCATCTCCGGGGAACTTATTCGCGCGTTCCGTTAGTGTTTTTTCCGTCTTTGCTCTATCGTTAAGTTTCATAAAGCAGAGCGCGCAGTTTTTCAGCATTTCTTTTTCATCCGCGCCCGCGGCGATCGCCTGGCGATAGTATACAATTGCTTTTTTCCAAAGATCTTTTTGCAGGCTATTCTTTCGGAAGCGTTCTCCGAAACTCGCTTCTTTTTTAAGAGGCCCAAACAAGTCGGCGCGAAAATATTCATCAAAGCGCTGGCTCGACACATTTTTATAAGCATTTGCCGCTTTTACCAAGACTGCCGCATTTGTTTCAAAAGTCCCGCGAGCAAAATCGAATTCAACCACCGCGCGATCATAGCGCCCCGCCTCGGCATACTTCAATGCATACGCCAAATGCTTTGGCGCATTCTTCAATCGAAATACTTCCGCATCCACTTGCAATTCAGTCGCAATCTTGTGCCGAAACGGAATATACAAAATTTTAAACCAGCTCGTATTCTTGTCCCGTCCCGCGCCAAACAAACCGCCTAAAAAGTTCCATTGATGACTACCATTCTCCTGAACTCTCTGATCATAAAAAGGCATAAATTGCAATTCCTGATACCAACTGCATTCATACTTCCGATAAACACGATACAACAGCCGCTCATCCTCAAAGCCATTAATATCGGTTGCTGAATAATTCAACAAACCGCCGCCCAATCCCCAAGTGCGACTCTCCCCACGCTGCAATTCGCGCTGCCATAAAAAATAAAATAACGAAAACCGATAAAAATCCGTCGACTCATCCTCTTCCCAGCCATAAAACGGAAACAGCCAGCTTCGTTTTTTATCGCCATCCGTCGTTTCCTGATGGCGATATTGGAACAACGGTAACCAATGCCACGGAAAAGAAAACTGCACCGTGCTTTCATCCGGATTGTTATAGGCGAAAATATGCTTATAGGAATAAAGCGGCAGCCAGCTGTATGTAATCAAATTGTCCTTATTCTTCTCATAACGGAACAACGGGAAAAACCGCATATACGAATAGTTGTTTGCTGTTACGCGATCCGCCTCGGTGGTTTTCGTTTCCCGACAATACAACGGCCAAAAAATGGCCTGACTTTTATCGATGCGCTGCGGCCGATTTCGTTCGTCTTTTCCTACCCAGCTGTTTCCAAACAATGGTTCGGAGTACTCTACCCTTTTTGTAAAGCCGCCCAACAGCCACGGCAAAGTCAGCGAAGAATCCCCCGTGACCCTTTTTTCATAAAAATAGAACGGGAAAAAAATGGACTGGTTCGACATCGTTGTTTTTTCACCATAGCATAACGGCGTAACAAATTGAGACTTTTCGGCATGGAAGCTAACGCCACTCGACAGTGGACAATCCCGATTGTCCGCGCAACAAGACACATCCGGCGTTGTGGATATTGTTTTTCCAGCCTTACCGCCCCGCTGTGATTCCTGGGACCAGAACAGCAGCGGTATCAGCGTACTGTCCGAAAGATGCTCTACGTCCTTGTTAAAATACAACGGCCAAAAATAATGCTTATAGCGCGTCGTGGTCGAGCGTTTTCGATACGAATACCAGTATGGAAAGAGCCACAGGCGACTCTTCGTCAACCCGGAATCAGCCTTATTAAAATCACCCTTCTGCCAGTCCCGAAAGTAAAACGGCAATAAATAGTGATAGGATTCCTGCGCTTCCTGCATGGTTTTATTTTTGCTGCCGCCCCAGCCGCCCAGCAAGAAATAA
>JBAYAV010000369.1:0-3299 GCA_041669565.1 Lentisphaeria bacterium | reverse complement strand
TAGGTATGTGACGATGTTGGCGGCACAAAAAGCATTCACGAGAATTAGGCAAATGTAAAGGTTATTTCTGAACAGCCCCTAACTCAATTATTGTTCCGCTTTCGAAAATTGTTCAATAAGCTGAGCAATACGGCGGCGCTTTTTGCGCAATCGTTTATAATCCTGATTATAGGATCGGGATGTTTGAACCATCCCCTCAGTTGAAAGCAATGCCTCTACCTCTCTTGTTTCTTCAACCGATGCTTTCTTACCAACACCACGATTCCAATATTTTTCAAGAAGCGAAAGATAGTCATAGTCCTCAAAACCATCTCGTAAATTTTCAAAACGAACAGAACTGCTGGGTTCCTCTTGCCAACTGTACGCCGGATAAATCAGAACCGCTTCGCCATTAAATCCTGGATTATAAACCGGCTGCCACGGCAATTCCGGCCAAGAATGCCCCGCTTCCGGATAATTACGCCCCCAATGACAAATACTATAATACAAAAAACCATCCGCATGGAACTTTTTACATAGCCATCCCACCATTCGAAGATCAATACTCTTCGCTTCCAATACAAAACTAGGCGGATTCCCCTTTGCCGGCGACCCCAGACAGGTATACAACCAAATTTCATCCCCCGCTTTACGACGCTCCATAAATTTATCATATTCTGTTTCCATCATAATAAAAGAAGGACACCAGATATTAACCGTGCCAATTAATTCCGGTAGGACATAAGAAATACACTCCACTTTAATTTCCGGAATTTTTGCCCGCCATTCAATCAGCATATCACGTAGCACTTTCGACTTACCAACCACGTCTTCATGAGCAAATATTTCATCAAATGCATGAATATACAACGCCGGCGCAATTCCGCCTTTCGTTGCCCGATCATAATTTTTTTGAATGCTCTCAAAAAGACGCGACATCCGATCCTTTGAATAATACCAGTCCCGCAGCTCTTTGCTGGGGCTGCTGAAACCATGCGGGGTCAAGTTCGCAATTGCAAGCGCGTTCAATCCCATTTTCTTGTATTCCGCATACCGGTCACTTAACGGAAACGGCACCGGCTTACCAGAGTAACAATTCGAGTCATAAATATTACTCGGGTTCATTCTGTTCTTCAACATAAATTGCGCCAGATTTTCCATAATCACGCGCTGCTGCTCATCGGTCAATTTCCCATCCGGCTGTTTTTTGGCATAATAATCAACGATGTTTTTCCAAAATATACTCACCGCAGTACGGAAGGTCGAAGTTCGCGGCAATGAAAAATCCCATACTTTCATTGTGATCGGAATAGACACGGGCAAAGCCCCCTTCGCTTGTACGCAAATGGTGCCATTATAATCCCCGGCGGGCATTCCCATCGGCACAGAAACTTTAATCCAGATGGGATTAATCATACCTGGTTTTAACGTTATCGGTCGGAAAGGCGGTAACATTTCAGGCCACTTCCCATAATAAGAAATCGGATACGTCGCCCGCATCTCTGAAACATCGATATATTTTTCTTCATATATACCAATTTGCGAAGCAGGAATTGACGCATTCTTCCCAACAAGATCGGTTGCCATAATCGTTGTAATTTCCACCGGTTCTTCCAAGCCGAACAGCAGTAATTGCGTCCCCTCTATTTCATTGCCAGCCGCTTCGAGTTCCAAGGATTGAATCGCATGGCCTTCAAAAGCTGGATATTCTGGATCCATAGAACGAAAAATTTTCACCATCGAATCCGCACCGGCAACCGCAAATGGAGCATTTGGATTTGAAAAATACTTCCGAGTTATTTGCTTGAATTTTTCCAACTGCAAAGCAGACTGCCATTTTTTGCAGTCCTTTTGAAACTCCTCCCAAATCTTACAATCCATTGTCCCATTTTGTTTAAAACTGCGAGAAAGATTTTCCCCCACTCCAAGCAACTCAGCGCGGCGGTCAATCTGTTCTTTCCCGATGGATGAATTGCCATTATTGTGAAGAGCCTCTAACAAGCCTTCCAAAGCTTTACCAAGATCCGGCGCATCAACATCGAAAATATCAACAAATTGGTAACTTTCGCCATCGCCGATTCCCGCAATGATTTGATGTTTTCCAGCGAAAGCTATTTTATAAGGGACGGTTATTTTTGCTGTATTACTCGTTGCAGTATATTTTTCATCCTTGCCCGTTTCTAAATTGCGCACTCGAATAACGCCTGTAACTTCAGCTCTGTCCGGATTGGAAAACACCGCAACATTCATACCGGGATAAAATTTTCCGCGGTCGATTAACGATAGTCTTGGAGAAGCTTTTTCCCCAAAAACCAACTCTTTAAAAATCGATACCTGGTGATTATGGCCATTATAACGGTTCCAGGAGCTTACACCCTTTCCATCTGCCACACTGTTGCGCAACGCATTAATACGCCAGGGTATTTTTGGTATTCCGGAAATTCCCATCGGAGCAAATGGCACTTTTATTTCCCCAAACCAGCTGCCGGGTTTTATTTTTGAAGAAACGCGGGCTTGACTATCCCACTCAATATGAGAAATCCCCATATTAAAATGCTCAATTTCAAATCTCATATCAAAAAGAGCATTAACTGGATTAATAACCACCTGATAATATTTATCCGGAGCAGTCAAAAACATAAATTCAAAAGAATCATCATTATAAACAGCTCCGTCACGCCTTTTATGAGCACCCACATATCGCACATTATCAAGCGATGTCGAAAATCGAATACGAAGCCCCTCTTCATCATACCCCAATGCAAGCTTTGTTTTGGCCGCCGCTTCTCCGCCTTTGGTAACTTGAAGAAATTGATCCACTTTTAACTCACCAGCTTTCAATGGCGGTACCGTTACCCGCACCGGAAGATCCGGACGCGCATCCGACGCAAATAATCGAATATAATGAATCTTTACAGCCTCACCATCCACCCCTGGAAAAACCGGACAAAGACGAAAATTTTCCAAAATATGAACATCTTTCAAGCGTACCCGCTGATCAAATTCAAAGGTATAAACGTGAAATTTACCATCCGGAATAAGTGCCTGAGCAGTATATCCGCTGCTGGAAAACCCATCATTATAAAAAATTCGAATCTCACCTGGCGCTCCTTTATAGGCCATTTCCACGGCAACACAATTTGTTTGATTCAACGGCCGATTCATTACCACCAGCGGAAAAGAAGGATCGGACCCCGCAATATTGCAACAAAGCACACCATCGACAATCTCACGATTTTCTAACCCATGAGAGCCCTTTGCTAAAAATATTTGATTGAATGGATTGCTGCATGAAAAATCAAATTCTTCGGGTTTGTAAC
>JBAYAV010000368.1:0-3302 GCA_041669565.1 Lentisphaeria bacterium | reverse complement strand
CGTGATTTGATTTTGGGGCCGACAACGAGGAGCATACCCTCAGGTATGGGACGAGGTTGGCGGCACAAAAAGCATTCACGAGAATTAGGCAAATGTAAAGGTTATTTCTGAACAGCCCCTAAGTAAATGAATTCATAAATTTAATTTGAGTAGAAGGAGTTTTAAATGAATATTGGAATCGTTGGAGTCGCAGGCCGTGGTAAAAGTTTTAAGGTAGCTTGTGAAACATGTGAGAATGTCAAGATTCAGGCAATCTGCGATATCAAGCAAAGCGAAATGGCCGAAGTGAATAAATTTCTTCATGCCGAAGAACAATACACTGATTATAACGAAATGTTAGAAAAAGCAGATATCCAGGCCGTTATACTCGGCACACCAATGCAATTTCATGCTCAACAGGCAATCGCGGCCTTAAATAAAAATATACATGTCTTATGCGAAGTTACAGCGGCAGTATCCGTTAAAGAATGCAAAGAACTCGTGGCTGCTGCAAAAAAATCAAAAGCGACCTACATGATGGCAGAAAATTATTGTTATACAAAAGAAGCAAAAATTTTAAAACAACTCTCCGAGAAAAAACTATTTGGTGAGCTCTATTATGCCGAAGGTGAATATATCCATGATTGTACGTATCTCGCAGATGGAAAAACGCCCTGGCGCCGACACTGGCAAATGGGCATCGAGGGTATCACCTACTGTACACACAGTTTGGGCCCCATTCTTCAATGCATGAAAAAAGACCGAGTGGTGAAGGTCTGCTGCGAGGCACCAGAACAACGCCGCAAAGATAAAAAGGATAAAGATTTTTGCCGATACAGCCCCGTTATGCTTTGCAAAACAGAAAAGGGCGCTTTAATAAAAATAAGAGTCGATCTCACCTCTAAAAGACCCCATAATATGACTTCATATCGCCTGCAAGGCGAAAAGGGCGCCTATGAAAATGGTCAAATTTGGCTTGAAGACCTTGCTGAAAAACCAACCTGGATGGATTTAAAAGAAGTTGTTAAAATTGACTCTTACGCTAAAAAATATGTATCGGATGAATGGCAAAACCCATCCGACCAGGCTCGACAAGCCGGGCATGGCGGCGGAGATTTTTTTGAATTCTTTGATTTTATCAACGCTGTTAACAACCAAAAAGCTTGCTCGATCGGAATTCATGAAGCAATGGATATGACCCTCCCTGGTCTCATCAGTCAGCAGTCCATTCTGAGAAACGGGCAATGGATGGATGTCCCTAATTCCCGTGACTGGTAAGAAAGAACATAACACAGGCAGCAAAACAATGTTTACCGAATTCGTCAATCAGCTTGATCCAATAAATCGCGAAGCTTTTAATCGTACGATCGTTTTAGGCATGGATACCCCTGAAGCGGCCTCGTTGCGCCAATGTTACTACAAAAGCGTTTTGCGGAAGATGGGCAAAAATGTCACGATCGGTACAAATGTAAAAATTGTCAATCCGCAATGGGTTGAATTAGGAGATGACGTTCTTATTTCAGACGGTTGCACTCTTATCGCCCGCGGTAAACCGGGCATCAAACTGCAAAAAAAGTGTCCTTAAAAACGAGGTCTATCTTGATTCTGAAAATAGCACTGGATTTATTCATATTGAAGAACGAGTTTATGTCGGTACACGTTGCTGTTTTCATGGGTATGATGGCTTAGAAATTGGCGCAGATTCACTGCTTGCACAAAATATTACAATAACACCGGCGTCCCATACTTTTAAGAATTCGGATCATACTATTTACAGCCAGTCCTGTGATCACAAAAAAATAACGATCGGCAAAGATTGCTATATCGGTATGGGCGTAAAAATTGTCTGTTATACCGAAACCATCGGTGCTGGCGCTGTCATTGGTGCCGGGGCCGTTGTAACGAAGCCGATATCGTCTTCCGCAGTTGCAGTCGGAATTCTCGCAAAAATAATAAAAATGAGAAAGTGCAAAATACTATTTTTTACTTTTATTAAGGGCCCGTTATTATTGCGATTACAGAAATTCTTGTTTCAATGCTTTTGTTTGTATTTCAAAAGCATCAGTGACCGATCGCGGCAATTGCAAAAAGCCCGATGTTTTTTAATCCTGCGAAGATTTTATTCCGGCATATTCCCAATGGCGGAATTCTTACATCTTTGAGAATCACGGTATATAGAACAGAGCCATAGCAACAATATTTAATTTTAAAAAGACAAAAGTCTTACCCCCCCCACAAACGCTAAAAAAGCATCCATTACATCATCCTTTTTTCGTTTCCAAACATTATGTTTCCGCATGATATATTCTGCAAGATATACTACAGAATGAAAAACGATAAGTTTTAGGATTAAAATTGAAATAAATTAATAAACAATTAAATTAATTATAATAACTTATTTAAACCGAAAGAAAGTAAAAAGATTTGAAAAAGAAAGATTTAAGAATATTTAAGTTGCTTGAGATGCTTCGGATGCATCATCGTCTGAATATAGCAACTGTTGTCGAAAAACTTCAAATATCAGAAGCGACTGCCAGGCGGTTGTTTTCTGAGCTCGAGTCTCAAAATAAACTTATTCGTACTCATGGCGGAGTACAACTCGCCCCAGAACTCGAATCCGGATACTCTTTTAAGGTCTCTGCAGCAATGTATACCACCGAAAAAAAAATCATAGGTATTGCGGCAGCAAAAGAGGTCCGCAGTGGCGACAAAATTTTTCTAGATTCTGGCACGACCGTATTAAAAATGTCTGACGCGCTGGCTGAGCGTATCCGTCGCCATGAAATAAAAGATATTACTGTTGTAACAAATTCTATATCATATATTAATAATTTAGCTGAAGTTTGCAATGTTTTATTAGTCGGTGGTTTCATGCGTCCGGAACGCCTGGATATTTGTGGCCCACTTGCTGAAAACAACTTACAAAAATATCATTTTAACAAAAGTTTTTTCGGAGCAGATGCTATTTCCTTAACAGGAGAACTTATGACAACAGATGAATTGACCGGTAAAATAAATAGAATTGCAATTGAACACAGCCAAAAAAACTTTCTGTTAGCAACTTCCGATAAATTTGGCAAAACGTCCTTTGTTTCTTACCAAAAACTCAATTCAAATTTTACCATCTTCACGGATTTCAAAATCAATAAAACATTCTGCAAAAAATTAAAAAAAATATTCACCGGACCGATCATTATCAACGAGTAAAAGCTCTCGCTTGCTCCGAAAAAGCCAGCTTCAAAACATAAAAAAGAGCTTTTCCCACCCCTATTTATTTCCCAATTATACCTTGTTTCTAAAAAAAACCAGCATCCCCATTATGT
>JBAYAV010000367.1:0-3309 GCA_041669565.1 Lentisphaeria bacterium | reverse complement strand
TGACTTCATGAATCCGCGCAATAATACGATCACCGATCTTAAATTTTTCTCGCGTCATTACCACACCCCGTTCGCAAAAACGATCTATTTCCGCCAAAACTAACGCGCCGTCCACTCGCACAATTGTGGCGCCGATTTCCTTTTCAAGCCAATTGCGCTTCAGATATTCCAACATCCAGTACTTATTCGCCTCGCGTTCACGCATTCGGTTCTGCATAGCTGTCTTGTCAACATGATCCAAAACAACAAAGAGCTCCTCTTGCGTATAGGGTAATTTCCCCCCCGAAAAATGCGCTGCCAACTGCCGATGCAGAACTAAATCTGCGTAACGGCGCAATGGTGAACTTACCTGCGTATAAAGATCAAGTCCAAGACTAAAATGCGACTGCGGATAGGTGGACAACTGCGTCCGTTTCATTTTTCGCACTTCCTGATCAAATAAAATAGGATCATATTCATTCACAGACTGCACCGGCTCCGAAGGAGCCTCCTGCGCACGATAAATAATTGGAATATCATTTCGAAGAGCATATTTTGCCGCTAAATGATTTGCCTGAATCATGAATTCCGCAACCATATTGTGACTCGGCGTATTCGGGTTTTCAGGCTCTACCGTAATCTGATTATCCTTAACATGGATTTGCATTTCCGGGCGATTGAAATTAATTGCGCCATGTTCTTCCCGCACCTTCTGCAACTTTTGCGATAATTCATACAACACTCGCATCTTTTTATCCAGCTCAGATTGGCCGGATTGAATCCGCTCATCGGCACTGATATAGGTAAGTCGATGCGCAATTTTTACAACAGAAGGAGCAATATTCCATTCTAAGACCTCGCCGCTATCACCCTTAATTTTAAGTTTAAAACTTAACGCCGGGCGCAATTCGTTTTCCTGTAAACTTGCTAAATCACAGCCAAGTTTGTGAGGAAACATCATCACTGTTGTGGTTGGCAAATACAAAGACAGCGGTCGATCCGCTGCAACTTTATCAAGGACATCATCCTTATGCACATAACAGCCTGGATCCGCAAGATGAATACCTACAATCCAAGAACCATCGGCATCTTTTTGAATTGAAAGCGCGTCATCAATCTCGCGTGTAGACTCAGAATCTACACTGAACAATTCCGCATCTGCCCAATTTTCACGGTTTTTTAATCCGTCTTCCGTTATCGGTTTTAACGCGTCAACAGCATCCAAAGACTCCTGAGAAAACCCAGCATGGATACCATTCACAAGCAAAAATTCATCGGCATCCGGCGGAAGACTATCCGTATTTTTTAGAATCAGTAACCCCACCTCACGCACGGAAAGACGGTGATGCAAATCCGCAAGAAGATTCACCGCATCGCTATTAAAACCACTCATTAAATAATCCGAAATCCGCTGAACCAAGTCCTTCATTTCTTCCGGAACTTCCAGCGCAGGCTCGTGTAAATCATGCTTTAATACCTTTGCCAGCCATTCCTGCTGCTTCTTACGCAGCGTCTGACGCTCCGCACGAATTTTCTGCAAATGCTTTATTTCCTCGATTTCCTTCTTTGTTCGCGTTGAAAATTCACGGCCAGAGCGTTTAAAATACGCATGATTTTCAATCAAAAAACGCGCCATCGCAGACTGAGATTCTGAACTCGTATTTCCAAAATAATTTTCCGCAATCTCAGACAACGGCAATACATCACCCTGCTCCGATAAGACATCCCATAAAAGCTCCAGATCTATTTCATCCAGTTGTGCTTGAATTTTATTCTGCGTCTGAACGAAGGCACTTAAGACATCCGCACCGACTTTGCCATAATCCGTTAGGATCTGCTTTACCTGTACCTTCTGATTGTCGCCAGTTACATTCTTTATCTGCAAACGATCTTTGCCAGTTTTACTGACAATTCCTAAACTCATGTCCTGACTGCCAAAGAAGTCTATCAGGGTATTTTCAAGATATTCCATTCAAATTCCTATTCTCAAATCTCATTACTATGTTTTCTCAACTTTACAAGTTCAGCACTATTTCTTATTTCTAGGCGGGTGCGCTTTCAGCACCCCATAAGCATCCGTTAATTTATATATTTCACGAATCTCATCGGCAAAACCGTCACCGCCAATCTGGTCAAACAAAACTTCTCGCACAGATTCTTCCATTTGTTTTAGCACACGAAGGTTTTTATAAACTTCCAGCATATTTTCCGGAGATTTATTTTCCCGCAGCGTATTATTTAATTGCAATAAGCTTTGATAATCTATCAGTAGTGCTTTTTGCTCTTTGGTCATACCATCCGTATTTATTCGATCAAAAAAGCCCTCCTGCTGCTCTAAAAACTTTGCCTGACTTTCTTGAAAGGCTTTTATGCGTTCCTGAATCTTTGCGTATTGTTTTGGATCTTCCTTTTTCAGTTTCTCCATACGCTCTTGATGCGTCGGTCCTTTTTTGCGTTTCGTGACCTTCGACTCAGAGAAAGTTGCCATTTTGGACTGTAATTCAGCGATTTCCCGCTCACGTAAATCTAATATCTCATTTAATTTATCAAGATCTTCCCGAACAGTCGTGTCGTTTTTCTTCCGATGACACTGTGATAATTCACGCTGTAAATGAACTAATCTCGTTTTTAAATCAAAAACCTGCAACTGCAAATCACTATTTTTTAGAGAGACATCCTCAAACTGATTCTTACAAAATAAAGAATCCTGACGACAATAGATAACAGCAACAAGAAAGCATAAATTCATACAAAAAGATGCAACCAATAACTTTTTTTGCGAAATTTTAAGCAACACCTCTATCCCTCATCTTCCAGTCTTTCCATTCTAGCGTTCGCCGCCACCACCGCCACCACGCGGTGGACCACCACCCATCGCACCCATCGCGCCCATCGGATTGGTATATTCATAAATATCATTAATATCGTCCGCATAGTCCCCCGTGCCAATTTGATCCAGCATCATTTTGCGAACGGAATCCTGCATTTCCGACATCAAGCGGCTATTCTCCATCACTTCGCGCATATTTTCACGATTTCGTTCCGCCATTAGAGTATCATTTAATTGGATCAGACTTTGATAATCAGAAAGCAGAGATGCCTGTTCCTCTGTCAGTTCGTTTTTATTAATTTTACTAAAAAAAGCATCCCTTTTACTGACAAAATCTTTTTTCTTATCATTCATTTCTTTCATTCGGGCTTGTATTTTTGCATAGCGCTCTGGGTCTTCTTCTTTCATTTTTTTCATGCGTTCTTCAAAATCAACGCCCTTTTTACGGACATTCTTCTTATCTTTATCTGTTTTAGACTGCGTTTCAAGTTTCGCGGTCA
>JBAYAV010000366.1:0-3312 GCA_041669565.1 Lentisphaeria bacterium | reverse complement strand
AATGGCCCCATAAGCAGTATACGTTTTGAGAATATCACTGATGGTCTTCAAGATTACGAATATCTGAATTTGCTGTCTAAATTAGTAGCTTTAAAAGCGAATGATAAATCATTATCTGCTTCGCAAAAAGTCACACTAGAGGAAGCTAAAAAGTTACTTATAATCCCAGATTCGCTGGGAAGTGATATAAAGAATTACACTCTTGATTCTCAAAAAATTCTCGATTATCGTTTACTCATAGTTGAAATGGTCGAAAAACTTAATTAAGAATAAAGTGTTAAAAAAAACGATGTCAAATACACCACAGCATTTAGCGAGCATATATCAGCGTGAACTACTTGATGAAGTGATTCCGTTTTGGCAAAAATATTCACCCGATTCTGAATTTGGCGGATATATGACTTGTCTGGACCGTTTTGGGAAGGTTTACGATACGGAAAAGTATACTTGGCTCCAGGGCAGGCAAGTCTGGATGTTTGCTAAACTTTATAACGAGGTCGAAAAACGTTCCGATTGGTTGGAAATGGCGAAGCTCGGTGTTGATTTTTTGACTCGGTATGGGCGGGATGCCGATGGCAATTATTATTACGCACTGACTCGGGCGGGAAAACCGTTAATGCAGCCGTTCAGTATCTTTTCAGACGGATTTGTTGCAATGGGGCTCAGTCAATATGCGATAGCCACTGGTGACGAACACGTTCAACTGCTTGCTAGCCAAGCGTTCAATAATTATCTCTGCCGACAATGTAACCCTAAGGGGCCTTATAACAAATCATGTTCCGGCGGTTCGCCATTGATGGCATTGTCGTTGCGAATGATCCATTTGAATATGTTGCTGGAAATGGCGTGGCAGTTGGATTCGAAAGATGTTAAATCGCAAGTCAATCAATTGCTCGATGAGGTGATGACTGTTTTCTTGGATGCTGAAAAAAATGTTCTTTTCGAAAATGTCGCTCCAGATGGGTCGCATCCGGATACGCCAGCCGGTCGTTTGATTAATCCGGGGCATGGTCTGGAGGTGCTTTGGATGGTGTTGGCAGTAGCTGAACGTCACGGCCGAAAAGACCTGATCCCCAGGGCTGTTGAAGCCATTATTAGTACAATCGACTACGGTTGGGATGATGAATTCGGCGGAATTTTATATCGTCGTGACAGCTTAGGTAAGCCGCTTTATCAAATCGAATGGGACCAGAAAATGTGGTGGGCGCATGCGGAATCGCTAGTTGCATTGGCATTGGCATATCGTCTGACCAAACGTGAGGATTGCTGGAATTGGTTGGTGAAACTTCATGAATATGTCTGGTCGCATTATCGTGATCAAGAGCAGGGTGAATGGTTCGGATATGTTAATCGCCGAGGCGAGGTATTACTGAACCTTAAAGGTGGGCGTTGGAAGGGATGTTTTCATGTTCCACGCGCACTGCTGTTTGTTTCCGATTATTTATCTGAATCTGAATGAGGAATTTATGAGTATCGATAGTAAAAAAATCAAAACATTACCTGTTCTTTCCGGTACACTATGGAATTTAGGATCGTCTGGGTTTTATCATGGCGAAGAAAACTATCATTATACCGATGAGCAGTGGCGGAATTAATTCGATGCGATGCAGGCCATCGGTTTGGACACAATTCTCCTGAATGGGACTTCGTATTGTTTAAATCGTATAACTTCCAAGGTTAATCGGGATGATGCAATTGATGATTTGTTGAAGTTTCTCTTTAACGAGTGCGATCGGCGTAGTATGAAGCTGATCGTTGAAGTCTGTGGAAGTACGAAATGGTGAAATCTGAACAATGAAATAGACGTCAATACGAAATTTGTCCATCGCATGCTCGAACGTTATTCTGAGCATCCTTCTTTTGCCTACTAGCGGTATTGATATTATTGCGCTTCAGGACAGCGTCGGCGAACATTTTTCCTGCAGCACGATCCGAAGATCGACGGCCCTTTTTAGAGGCCATGCACGATGCTTGCTTCGCTACAGGTACAACCTTTTGGGGCAACGTGGAAACGGCAGAAATTGAAATCGAATCGTTCGCTGATTTTCCCAGAAAGTATGGTAAGGGGACTTGGGTGAATCATCCTAGCGTCCGTTCGGCGTGGAAACGTGTGACACAACCAAAGCTTGAAGAGAAAATGATGTTGGCGGCTGAATATTGCGAAAAGCTGATTACATGGGGATATAGAGAGTTTCTCCGACCATGTCTTAAAAATGACGCAAAAATTGCATACGACAAGTATAAACGTTATTATCAGGCAACTCTTTTACAATCGTGATGAGATCAAACACGATTCGGAAGTAGAGAAGTAAACTTTGTGATGGTATGGGGGTGAAGGATTGATAAGGTGTGTGAGATGTTTGTTAGATTGTATGTTCCGTAAAAAAATATCCATACAAAATAATATAAATAAAAATGTGATTGTGACAAATTACGATCCAACGAATCCTTGCCGCAGATCAACCCGATTAAAAAAATATGATTATTCGCAAGCTGGAGTCTATTTTATACCCCTCGTGATCAAAAATAGAAATAATTTATTTGGTGATATAAAAAACGGGGATATGATTGTAAACGATGCTGGGAAAAACACGGAAAGGTGTTGGTTTGAAATACCGAATCATTATCAAAACACCCAATTATACGAATATATTGTAATGCTCAATCATTTTCACGGAATAATTAAAATTGTAGGGACGGAAAGCATTCCGACCCTCGGTTCAATCATTTGTGGTTTTAAAATTGGTGTAACAAAATGTTTTCAGAAAAAATCATTGAAAGATTACCCCATCGGTAAATCCATTTGGCAACGTAATTATTGGGAACATGTTATCAGGAACGAAACAAAATATAAATACATTGCATAATATATTATTGACAATCCAATACAATGGGAAAAGGATCAATTAAAAGACGGCAATGGAAATATTGTAATGGAACAAACTGCCGAATATAATCACGAAGATTGGATGATATAAAAATGCGCATATCTCTCTAAAAATATCATCGTCGAAATACGGAGAATAACACAAGTCTGAACGGGGACATCACTATTATACCGTTAAAAACAAAATTATGGACGATAAATACCACCACAAATATCGAACAAAATCACACTGAATGCCAAATTGGGATTATTCGGGACATGGATATTATTTCATTACATTAGCAACCAAAAATCGTACAAACAGATGATGGCGTGTCTGTTGAATTATCCAATTTTGGAAAAACAATCAATACCGAATGGTTAAAATCATTATAAAGCATATCAGCTGTATTTTCAGAGGTTGGGATAGCTTTCTGGTTAAACTT